>DALZNT010000155.1:0-6138 GCA_032005505.1 Clostridium sp.
TGATCTAAAATTGACGAAGTAACAATATGAAAATCACTGTGTAATTTTGAGAGAACATAACTTTTAAAATACTGATAAATTATAAGAGAATTTTAAAATGCTTATGTTTTTTAGTGAAATTTCTGAAAGAAATTTTAGTTTTGGCGATAGAAGCGAGAAGTTCTAGGAAGTGAAGGAATGAGGAGCAGAGTTTATTAAACATAAATGAGCACCGCAGTGACTGAAACTGACGAAGAAATTCGTAGCTTATATCAATAAATAATCTGGTAATAATGCTCTTGATGGATACACCCGTTCCCATACCGAACACGAAGGTTAAGCATCTAGAGGCCGATAGTACTGCACGGGAAGCTGTGTGGGAGGGTAGGTGGTTGCCAGGTTTTTTTATGGTTCACTAGCTCAGTAGGTAGAGCACATGACTTTTAATCATGGTGTCCGGGGTTCGATCCCCCGGTGAGCCACCAAAACACCTTATATTAAGGTGTTTTTTTTATGTGAAATTATTTGTAATTTAAAATAATCTTAAACTATGAAATGACATAAAGATATGGGAGGACTAATTAATGGTATTATTGATAAATATTTTTGACATTATGGGGACTATTGCTTTTGCAATTTCGGGAGCCCTTATTGGAATGCAAAAGAAATTAGATTTATTTGGAGTTGTATTTTTAGGTATTATAACTGCAACTGGAGGAGGAATGTTTAGAGATATAATATTAGGACAAACACCTCCAAGAGCTTTTGTAAAGCCAACTTACTGTATTCTTAGTATATTTGTATCAGTTATGGCATTCTATGTATATCCAAAGATTGCAAATATATATGCTGAGGTTAAGAAAAAAGGAATGCACTTAGATGCTAATGCAGACAGTGGGAATAAGTATATGACATCAGAACAGCTTTTTAGAATAACAAATAAAAGAAATCAAATTGCTATATTAAAGAAAGTAATTATGCTTTTTGATGCAATAGGACTTGCAACATTTACAATTACTGGAGCAAATTTAGCGTATAGTCAGTCAGAAACTAATATGTTTTTAGTAGTTTGCATGGGAATGATTACAGGAGTAGGGGGTGGAATACTTAGAGATACATTTGTTCAAGACACACCTATGATATTTAAGAGAGAGATCTATGCTGTTGCAACTATACTAGGAGGAATTGCTTTTTATTATTGTAGTATATGGAGAGTTACTTATTATATTAAGTTTACGATATGCTTTGCCATAGTATTTTTATCAAGATTTATATCAATTAAATTAGATTTACATTTACCGAGTTTTAATTCAGATAAATATAATATTAATTTTTAGATTAATAGTTATTAAACATTTATAGTACATATTCTCAATAGGCTTAATTAAACCATCCATGGATAAAATATGTTAACAAAAAAATATATTGAACATAATATAGTAGTAGAAACAAGGATTACGGCAGAGGTTTCTTTATAATAGTATAACAATATTTATTAGATTAGAAGTGAGGGTTAAGCTTATGTGAAATTTAATGCTAATAGGAATAATATACATAAATATTCTTGTAAAATAAAGATGAGATGATAGATTAATATGGTTATAAATTGTTCATAATATAGATAAATTATATGGGTAGAAGATGTAAAGAACTTATATAATTATGTCATATTTAATGAACACTGGTGAGTATACCAATAGAGGGTACACTCGTTACCATGCCGAACACGCAGGTTAAGTTCTGTTGGGCTGACGATACTACATACATAGGTGGGAAAATAAGATATTGCCGGTGATAAAACGAATGATGAAGCATATAAAATACGTGAAAAGAAGTTGGCGAATATAGTCAACTTCTTTTTTATTATATAGATTAAGAATTTTAATTAGAAACATCCAGGATAGGTAGCTCCATAATATGGGATATTAAAATTTAAGATAATGAAGAAAGCATAGAGTCTCGGGGGGAGAGACTCTATGCTTCAAATGTAATCTATTTTTAAGGGGAACAATAAGGCATAAACCATCCTTGAGGGAAGTGACAAAGTGGACATTCGATGGGTGCTGTTGGCCCTTCATGAATATATCCGCAATTTGTACATTGCCATAGGGAATCTTTATTTCCTTTATACAATGTATTAGTAAGTAACCCATTATAAATTTTTCTGAATCTTATATCATGGTTAGCTTCAACTTCTGAAAGTTCTTTATAAAAATCAGCAATTTCATTAAAACCTTCAGCTCTTGCCACTTCTTCATATTCCTTATATATTTTAGTTGCCTCTGCAGTTTCACCCATGAAAGCATTCATGAGATTTTCTTCAGTTGATTTAATTTGACCTAAGTACTCACCATAGGATTCTCTAGCATGGGCTAATTCATTATGTGCAGTTTCTTCAAATACATCAGCTATATAATTATAACCTTCCTTCCGTGCTTTTTCTGCATAAAGTGTGTATTTAGTATTAGCTTTACTTTCGCCGCTAAAAGTTTTTTTTAGGTTTTTCTCAGTTTGACTTCCTTTTAGATTCATAATAAACTCCTAAATATTTATCACCTAATTATAATATACTATTCAGTATAATATTGGTTACAAAATTAAGGGATTTAATAAAAAAACAGTTTAAAACTATATAGTTTTAAACTGTTTTTTATTAAAATAATTATTCTTCGCAGTAGCTGAAGCAATAGAACAAGCAATCATTATAATGTGGAAGATCGCTTTCAATGATAATGTGGCTATTCTCAGGCATTTTGCTATAGTATTTTTTAGTTCCGTCCTCAAACTTAATTTCGATGGTCCTTAATCTCCTAAAAAGATCATTTGCAGTTTCATATGGAATTGGTTTAATAACTCGCCATTTATCATTAAGGCTAACGTGTTTATACTTTGCAAGCTTTACTCGTCTGTGAATAATAAATTTTTCAGGACCTCTTAATTCTAGAGTGTGACCTTCTGGATTAACGGCTCTGTAGGTTGGGTGAAGATCTAAAATTTGAAAAGCTTCAATTGTAGTTAAGTTATATTCAGCCATAGAATAACCTCCTTCTTGATTAATTTATTATATATTATGGTCTATATATTAAATTATAACACAAATAAATGGAATAAAATAGAAAATAAGTTAACTAAAGTTTATTTGGTGTATTTTACTTTTTAAATTTGAAAATTATTAGGGTTACAGACAAGTTCCCAGGGTAAACTAATAAAAAAGTAGGAGGACGATATTATGAAAAAAATTTTATTTATTTTGAGTCTAGTATTATTAAGCTTACCTTCTTTAAATGCATATGGAATGGAATTTGGAAATGATGATGGAAATGTAAGGATATCGTTACCTATATTAGTTAACTATATGGAATTAAAAGAAGATAATGGAACAGGTCAAGCTAAAATAGTAGACAAAAGTGAAAACTATAGTAATGATTATGTTTCAGTGAGTATCAATAAACCTATAGTGACTATTCCTAATAATAAAGTAAGCGAAGATGCAATAAATTCTAAAATTAACAATATAGTTAATGAATTTAAAAACAGAATTGAAAAAGACTCAATGAGGGATAATCAATTTAATAAGGAGAATGGATTACCTATAAGACAATATGTTGTTAATGTAAATAATACAGTACATTATAATAAGGATAATATTTTATCTGTAATCCTTCATTTATATAGTTATACTGGTGGAGCTCACGGATCTTCAACGGATATACCTCTTAATATAGATACCAATACAGGTAACAATGGGGTTATAAAAGATTTTCTAGGCAATAACGAGAATTTTGATGATATTATTTTAAAGGTGATAAAGGATACAGTGGCAAAGAATCCAGAAATGTATTTTAAGGAATCAATAGATAAGTTAAATAAGCTTCCCTATAATCAAAAGTTTTATTTAATTGATGGAGCTATTGTTGTGTATTTTGACGAATATGAAATAGCACCGTATGTGGCAGGAAGTCCTAGTTTTACAATTCCTTTAAGTAAATTTCCTAAAGGGCTTAATAAGGTAGATATACGAGAAGAGTCCCCCAATATTAGTACAAAATATATATACGAAAATGATGAGGCGACAATTTTTAATAAGTATATATGCTTGCCTTTCATCAATAGCTATAGTAATAGTGAGAAGTATGAATCAATTAATAATTATTTAATGACAGAGATTCTTGAGACTATAAGTAATATAGAGACATGTTCAAATATTAAAGGAATAACTGCTTATTTTTCAAGCTTTGTCAAAGATAAAGATACTATCAGTATTTCTATTATGTATGTAGGGAATGATAGCAGCAGTGAAAATGTAATGAATGTTACAAAAGATTATATTATTGATATAGGAAATAATGAAGTTATTAAGCAATAGGAAATTGAAATGGGAATACATACTTTTAAGATGATGAACATAAAAATGAAATAATAAAGATATAAAATAAATTAAATAAAAATAAATTTAATGTAACACAATGAGTAAGCAAAAACTATTATAATAAGTGAAGCATTCAATTTCGGAGGGGAGTATGCAAGACCGAACTAGTGCAAACATAGTAGGACCTGACCTAAATGAATATAGAGGCACAGTTAGCTATAGCTTATTAGCAACACAAACTAATTACAGTTATCTTCGTGCATCAGGAAATGGCTCTGGAAGGTTTAGAGAAGATAGAAGATTTAATGAGTATGTACAAGGATTAAAAGATGTAGGTATTAAAACTGGAGGATATCATTATGCAGTACCATCCTATGATTTAACTACTGCAGATGCTCAGTGCGATGCATTTATAGGTGTACTTCGAAGTGCATATGGACCTAACAGTTATGGGGATTTATTCCCAGTAATTGATATAGAGGCTCCTACGGATAAATCTATTTCTACTGATGCACTTCTTAATTGGGTAGATAGGTTTAGAAGGAGATTTGAAAGAAGAACTAATCGTGTATTAATGCTTTATACTGGTGCTTTTTTCATTGAACTCTATAATAATTTTTATCATAGTACTAAAGGATTTATTTTATCCGATATGCCATTATGGATTGCTATGTATCCTGAAATTGAACCTAATCCACCATATCCTAGAGATCAAGGTGGCTGGACAAGATGGAGAGTATGGCAGTTTACAGATAGTGGAACTATAGCGGGCGTTAATCCTCCTGTAGATTTAAATTACGGACCAACAAATTTAGATTATTTAACTCAGCCTGGAAATGTAAGAAATTTTAGAGCAGTAGCTAGTGGGAGAAATATTAGACTTACCTGGACAGCAAATACAGATGTTGATTTGGCAGGATATAATATTTTTATGAATTCTAGTTATATTACAACTGTAGGTAAAGATAGCACTTCATATACCATAGAATTAGGACCACAAGTTGCACCTGTTGAGAGATATGAAGTTGCTATAGAAGCCATTGATGAGGATGGTGAATTCTCACCTATATTATCAATGACAACAGTAACTTTTACTAGAGATCAGATTGATACTAGAAATCAGATTGATACTAAAGAAGATGATGAAGTTGAAGAAGAATTTACTCCAATGATGATGGAGTTAGATGAAGAAGTTAAGGAAGATATTAAAGACATAGTAAATGAAACTCAAAGAACATCAGGTATTGGTGAACCATTAAAATATGTTGATCCTGTAAATAATCTTGAAAGAAGATTTCTAGGAAGCTTGATATCTAATGGCTTAGAAAGCGATAGAAATCAGAGCATAAGAAATCTATATGAGGATTTTGTAGAGTCAAATGATGAATTTGATGATTCTCTATATTTAAAACGGTTAGAAAATGAAATCGCCTATAAAAGGTATTATGGAGAAATGAGAAATGAATATAAAATAGATTTTTATGATACTCATGAAGATGAGGATGACGAGGATGATAATATTTACACTGATTATAATGGGCAACGAGACAAAAAGAAATGTAGCTGTAAGGAAGATAAGGACCATGATAAGAAGTGCTACAAGAATAAAACCAAGGATAAGGATGATGACTCCTACAGTGACGACTTTTCAGACAGTAAAGAGGACTATAATGAGGACAAGGAATTCGATAATATCAAATCCAAGTGTAAGAAGAATGATAAGGATATGAACTGTAATATATGTAGATGTAAATTAAAAATAGATATGGATAAAGAAGAAGATTCTGATA
>DALZNT010000156.1:0-6006 GCA_032005505.1 Clostridium sp.
TATATCATTATGCATAGGCTACTTTCTAATGAATATTAATAATTCAATGTGGGAGGAAAGCTATGGATATAGATAAAGTTATTAATGAAGTCATTAAACGAGTTAAAGAGCAAAATATAGATGATACTGTAGAGATAGAGGCTTCTGGACGTCATGTGCATCTATCTAATGAGGATTTGGAGAAGTTATTTGGTAAGGGGTATGAACTTACAAAAAAGAAGGAGCTTTCTCAGCCAGGGGAGTTTTTATCTGGAGAAAAGGTAAATCTTATAGGGCCTAAAGGAGTAATTAGCGGTGTGTCTATTTTAGGTCCGGTTAGAAAGCAAAGTCAAGTTGAAGTTTCTATGACTGATACTAGGGTTCTTGGGCTAAAGGCTGAGATAAAGGAATCAGGAAATCTAGAGAACACCCCTTCCATAGTGTTAATGAGTGAAAAGAGTTGTTTGAAAATAGATCAGGGATTAATAGTAGCAAAGAGACATGTTCATTTGACACCAGAAGATGCTGAAATATTTAATGTGAATAATGGAGATTTAGTTGGAGTTAAGGTGGATAGTGAAAGAAGTGCAATACTTCAAGATGTAGTAGTGCGTATAAGTGAGAAATATAGTAGTAAAATACATGTGGATTATGATGAGGCAAATGCCATTGGTTTTAGAGACGGTATGAGAGGAAAAATTTTAAAGGTAAAGGAATGATATACCATGGATTTAAGCATAAGTGAAGGTTTAATAAAAAAATTGGAGAATACAAAGAGTGTTAAATGTGAGGTTTCAAGGAGTGAAGAATATCTTGTTGGAGTGGACCTTGGTACCGCATATATCGTTATAGTGGTTTTAGATAAAAATAAAAAGCCAATAGCTTATGAGATGGAATTTGCACAGGTTGTAAGGGATGGTTTATTGGTTGACTATGTCGGTGCTTTAAATATTGTTAAGCGACTTAAAAGGAAAATTGAAGATGATTTTGACATAGAGCTTACAAAGGCAGCTATAGCTGTTCCGCCTGGAACTGCGGAGGCTGATTATAAAAGTCATATTTATGTAGTTGAGGGTGCGGGGATGGAAGTTACTAAGGTTCTTGATGAACCAACGGCTGCTAATTCTGTTCTTCAGATCGAAAATGGTGTAGTTGTAGATATTGGTGGAGGTACCACAGGATTATCTGTTATAAAAAACAGTGAAGTTATTTATACTGCAGATGAACCTACAGGTGGTACTCACCTATCATTAGTTATAGCGGGAGCATGTCATATTCCTTTTGAAGATGCTGAAAATATGAAGAAGGACCAAAGTAAATATGGCGACGTATTCTCTATGGTTACTCCAGTTATACAAAAGGTGGCTGCAATTATAAATAGACATATTAAAGACTTTGATGTGGACGAAATCTATTTAGTTGGAGGAACTTGTTGCTTAAAGAACTTTGAGAAAATTGTAGAGAAGGAGACAGGAATAAAAACCTATAAGCCAAGTAACCCATTTGTTGTTACACCACTAGGGATTGCAATGAATTGCTCTTAGTGCGGAGGTGAATTTGTGGATATTGATAAGATTGTAGATAAGATAGTTGAAGAAGTTTTAAAGCGGGCTATTGATGTAGAAGCTAAGGAAGCGGACTTAAAGCTAAATGGAGAGATAAGAAAAGCACATAGATGCTGTAAAAAGGAGTTGCTGATTGCAGAAAGGCCTGATAGCAGCAGATTTAAGGAGATATGTAGTCAGATAGATGGTAATGAATATGAGGTATATTCATTAAAGGATTATCATGGTGGAAAGAAAGACTACTCTATAATTATTATAGGTAGCTTACTTAACCGTGAGCTTGCAAATCTGTCTGTTGGGGTTCAGTGTGGAGCTATAGAAAATATAGTTATACCAGCTCTATTTAACGGTGAAAGAGTGATTTTATTAGAGGAAGGAATTGAGTACAGAGATTATAAGAATACTCTAAATGAAAACCTATATGGAGTTTATGAAAACCATGAAAGAACTATATTATCCTTTGGAATTGAGTTAACAACTCTGGTAGCTTTGAAAGCTAATTTAGGAGATTGCTACGAGGAAATAGTAATTAAAGAAGCACCAAATGGTTTAAGGTGTGATTGCAGTATGTTGGTGAATAAATCTATAGAATTCGAAGATTTAACTAATAAAAAAGTAATAACTGAAAGTGAAATTAGAAGAGTTCTTGGAAGAAGCAAAAAACAAATAAGGGTAAATAACAAAGCCATAATAACACCTTTATGTAGAGACTTTTTAAAGAAGTACAATATAGTAGTAGAAGTTATGTAGTTTAATGGTGCAGATAGATTAATCCTTTTTTAATTAGAAAGGAACGATATAATGATTATTGGGGATGTAATTGGTAATGTATGGGCAACTAAAAAAGATGATAAGTTAAATGGATTAAAACTATTAGTAGTTAGACCAAATAGTTTTAGACAAGGAATCCAGGAAAAAGCGATTGTAGCTGTAGACAGTGTAGGAGCAGGTATTGGGGAAACCGTTATCGTAGTAAATGGGAGCTCAGCTCGCGTGACCTTATACGATATGAACTCGCCTGTAGATGCTACAATTGTAGGCATTGTTGATAAAGTAGACATCAACGAAGAGGACTAATTATATTATATAAACTAGCCATTAAATTGCTAAATATGTATTAATGTAATGGTGGTTAGATATAGGGGAAAATTAAGTAATTAGGAGGATGGTTATGAGTATAAATGAAATTATCATGTATATCATGGTTATATTTATGGTTCTAGGTGTTATTGATAAAATAATAGGTAATAAATTTGGATTGGGAGAGCAATTTGAAGCTGGTATTATGGCTATGGGCTCACTAGCAATAGCTATGGTCGGAATCGTATCACTTGCTCCAGTACTTGCCAATATATTATCACCAGTAGTAGTTCCAGCATATAAGGCAGTAGGAGCTGACCCATCAATGTTTGCAACTACATTGTTAGCTTGTGACATGGGTGGATATCCACTTGCTATACAAATGGCTGAAACTGCAGCAGCAGGACAGTTTGCAGGTATTATTTTAGGTTCTATGATGGGACCAACAATAGTATTTACAATTCCAGTTGCTCTTGGAATAATAGATAAAGATGATAGAAAATATCTTGCTAAAGGTGTTCTTGCAGGTATGATCACTATTCCAATAGGATGTTTTGTTGGTGGTTTAGTTGCTGGATTCCCAATAGTGATGATTTTATCTAACTTAGTGCCTATTATAATATTCGCAGTTCTAATAGCTATAGGTCTTTGGAGAATACCAAATGGTATGATTAAAGGCTTTGATGTATTTGGAAAGTTTATAACAATAATAATTTTAGTTGGTTTAGCAGCATCTATAATTGAATCGCTTACTGGTTTTGTTATAATTCCAGGAATGGCTCCTATATCTGATGGTATAAGTACAGTTGGATCAATAGCTATAGTTTTAGCAGGAGCGTATCCTCTAGTATTTGTAATCACTAAGGTGTTTAAGAAGCCTTTAATGAAGATTGGTAACTTATTAGGAATTAGTGATGTATCAACTGCTGGATTAATAGCAACTCTTGCAAACAACATCCCAATGTTTGGTATGATGAAAGATATGGATGAAAGAGGAAAAATACTTAATGTAGCATTTGCAGTAAGTGCGGCTTTCGTATTTGGTGATCACCTTGGATTCACTGCTGGTGTTGAACCAGGAATGATTTCTTCAATGATAGTTGGTAAGTTAGTAGCTGGTGTAACTGCTATAGCGGTAGCAACTTTAATAGCTCCAAAAGTAGCTAAGAAATCTGCTAAGAAAACTGGAAGAGCAGTAACACAATAATAGAGCTTCAGATTTTAAATGAATAATTAATGCTAAATAATTAGTAATGATAGAGAAAGAGGACTGCATATGCAGTTCTTTTTCTATGTAAAAAGTTGAAATTTAACAAATGCTTTTAGATAGATTAATATAAAGGTCCACACTAGATATAAACTTTTTAAAAATCAGATGATGATTAAATTAACTGTTTTACTTTAAATTGGCAAAATAGTTTGAAATTTAAAAGACATTCCTATATCATTTAACTATAAAAGAAAATTATTAAACTATCATGAATTTTATTTTAAATAATTCGTTAGATGTAAATAATTATTATTAAAACACAGGGGGGATTTTTCATGAGATATGAAGGTGCAGTTTACAGGCCACCAAGTGAGGGGAGAAGTTTAATAGTTCAAGCTACTATTGGGTGTTCTCATAATAGATGCAGTTTTTGCACTATGTATAAGGAAAAAAAATTTAGAATGAGAAACTTAAATGAGGTTCTTGAGGATTTACAATGGGCAAGAAGTAATTATAAATATATTGAGAAAATATTCATAGCAGATGGTGATGCTTTAATTTTGCCTACTGATAGGTTAGTTACAATACTTGAAGAGATTAAAAAACTTTTTCCTGAATGTAAAAGAGTAACTGTATATGCAAGTCCAAAGTCTATTCTCTTAAAAAGTGAAGAGGATTTAAGACTACTAAACTCTAAAGGACTAGATATGGTTTATTTAGGAATAGAGAGTGGAGATGATTACATATTACAAAAGGTAAGTAAGGGAGCCACATCAAAGGAATTAATAGAAGCAGGAAGAAAAGTTAAGTCATCAGGTTTAAAGTTATCTTGTACACTTATTAGTGGGTTAGGTGGAAAGGAAAGGTGGAGAGACCATGCTGAAAATTCAGCTAAGGTAATAAGTGCTATAGATCCAGATTATCTGGGGTTATTAACACTTATGACACCAGAAGATGCACCTATATATGAGGAAGTAACATCAGGAAGATTAACACTATTAACGCCTCAAGAAGTAATGGAGGAAACCTATGAACTTGTTAAGGCATTAGAGTTAACAAACTGCGTTTTTAGAAGTAATCATGCATCTAACTATGCACCTTTGGCGGCAGTTTTAGGCTTGGAGAAGAATATCCTTATTCGAGATATTGAAAAATTTTTAGGTGGAGAAATAAGCTTTAGAGAAGAGTATTATAGAGGATTTTAATTTTTAAGAGTATAGATATATATGGGATTTTTTAAAATAGCATTTAATAAAGTATTAGGTACTAAGTATTAACTTCATATAAAAAAGTGGATTCACTAAGAATCCACTTTTTTTATATGGAAGACAATATTATAAAAATACCCTAAGCTATATTTTTAGTATATATACTAAGGGTATTATATTACCTAGTTTTAATCATTTTCATCATCACTATCATCAAAGTCATCGTCATCATTATCAGAAGTGCTGTGAGTATCATCGTTAACACCTAATGCGTAAATTATATTCTTTTAATAGATCGAAACAAAGAAGTATGAATGGCTAATCAAAATATTCTTGAAATAAGAATAATAGTATGGTACTATTTTCTAAGAGATGTATATACACTTGTAAATACGATTTAAGGGGATGTGTAACATGAAAAAACTACTTATTGTAATTGATATGCAGAAAGATTTTATAGATGGGTCTCTTGGAACGAAGGAAGCAGTTGACATACTTCCTAAGGTGATAGAGAAGATTAAAAATCATGATGGAAAAGTTATTTACACAAGGGATACTCATAGTGAAGGATACTTAGAGACACTAGAGGGAAAGAAATTACCAGTAGTTCACTGTGTTGAGGGAAGCAAAGGTTGGGAATTAGCTAAAGACATTGATAATTTAGCAAAAGAAAATCATAGCAGAATCTTTGATAAACCAAGCTTTGGGTCTGTGGAGTTAGCCAAATATGTTTCTGACATTCATAGAGATGGACAAGTTGATAAAATTGAATTAGTAGGACTTTGTACAGATATATGTGTGATTTCTAATGCAATGATATTGAAAGCTGTAATGCCAGAAATTGAAATTGAAGTAGACAGCAGTTGTTGTGCTGGAGTTACACCAGAAAGTCACAACAATGCCCTTGGAGCAATGAAAATGTGTCAAATTGGAGTAAAATAACAAATATAATAATATAAATATA
>DALZNT010000157.1:0-5995 GCA_032005505.1 Clostridium sp.
GTTGGGGCTGTAATGGTTCTTTTCTTGGCTCCTGAGTAATAAGCTCATCAACTAAGATAATGTCAGATACGGTATGTGCAATAGGTCCAGCGGTATCTCGAGTATGTGAAATCGGGGTAATACCTTCTTGTAAATATCGTCCTACCGTAGGACGAAAGCCGACACAGCCATTTAAGGCACTTGGCAGACGAATAGAAGCACCTGTGTCTGTACCCATAGCAATCGGAACCATGCCCGCCGCAACAGCCACCGCACTACCCGAAGAAGACCCACCAGCAATGTGTAACGGGTTTACTGCATTTCGTGTACCCACAACGCCCTCTATATGCATGGCAGTATTATAACCAGTTACCCCAAAGGCCAATTCGTGCATATTGGCTTTACCAACAATGATTGCACCTTGATCAATAAGCTTTTGAATAACGGGCGCAGAAGTTTGAGGTCTAAATTGAGCTAAAGCTGGTGTACCTGCACTATTTGGAAAACCTGCAACATGAATATTATCTTTAACCGCAATTAAAATACCC
This sequence comes from Clostridium sp., assembly GCA_032005505.1. Taxonomy (GTDB): domain Bacteria; phylum Bacillota; class Clostridia; order Clostridiales; family Clostridiaceae; genus Clostridium_J. Next base: position 528 of record DALZNT010000157.1, read on the forward strand.
ATCAAAGCTGGACATGGTTTTCCACTCAGTAGGTATTCATCCCAATATTGAGCTTGTTGAATTGCCGAAGCTTTATCTGTGCTAATAAAAGCATTTAAGGATTGCTGTTTTTCAATCGTATCGAAGTAATGATGCACAAGCTCTTCACAAGATACTTTTCTTTCATGAATCAGTTTAGTAATGATATCTACTGAAGCGTTTGATAAACCCTGTGATTCGATCCAATTATTTTTTTCATTTATATTTAACATAGTAACTTAGAATCCGTTTAAGTTGTAATTTTAGGAACTTAGTATAAATTGCTCTTTCATTCGCATCCTCAAAATTGAGGATTGCTTAAACTTTAATGTCGAATGAGCAAGGCCATTTCAGTGCGATTATTGCAGCCGATTTTTCTCATAGAATTGTTCAGATGAGTCCTTAATGTAGTAAAGCTAATACCCAGTAAATTTGCCACATCTTTATCACTTAAACCTTTAGATACCAAGCGAACCACTTCTTGCTCACGCGAAGTCAAACCGTATTGGGTTGATAAATCAGTTGGTAAGGCTTGAGTAAAATAAGGCTCAAGTAGGCTTAATATTCTTTTTTCACGTTCACCAAACATGTCGGCGTCTTTCGCACGCCAAATGCGTAAATCACCAATATCCATACCGTTTCGGACAAAATAAATATTTATACCGTGATATAAGCCATAGGCACTCAAAAACTCATTGTAATAGGGTGTTTTTTTCAGGTTAGCAAGAGGCATAACTTCATTTACAAATGTTGGTTTTTGACGTTTGCGAAGCTGTGCCGTAATCGGATCATCAAATTGCCAAACACACTCATAGTCCTTCATGGCTTTTGGGTCGATTTTCCATATTACGCCTTCTCTCGATAAGTTATTGGTTGAATCCCAAATGTAAGATGCCGCGAAATCAGCCCGTAATAAGATGGCAATATCAGCAAGGATATTTTCACGTAAATTATAGTGCCCTTTCCCTGAGCCAAGTTTCCATAATATTTCAGAAAACAATGTAAACTCAGATGGGCTGAAATCCTTTTCTAAAAGTTCGGTCATCATTTACCTATATAACGAAATCCATCGAATTTTAAGAAGATCGGTTAAGTGCTTCCTTTGAACTTATTCTTATTATTAACTCCATCCTTTTCTATAACATTTATATGCAAATATTAAAATAATTTTAAAGCATACGGCCTACTTAAAAATTTAGCTGAAATAATTATCTAATCTAGCTTTCACTTTGGGATCTAAATCTTCCTGCAAAAAGAAACAATCCCGATATTTTTCAGTCAATAAATGAATGAATTTCTGTTTATCTGGAATAGTATGTGCCAACATTATTTGTGCTGAAGCTGTGATTAAATTATTTGATTGTCTCATTAGAGTTAGGACAAGATTCTCATCAAAACCTATCTCATCACGAGTGAATGAATGTTTACCTGTATGAACAAATGAATTCAGCTGGTTGAGATGATATTTTTTAAATTCGACCAACATATTGATTACCGTTCTAGCTGGTAAATTTGCTTTATCAAGTATGCCCAACATTTCATTTAAAGTAGGAAATCTATCTTTGACAAACTGTTCTTCAAAAGTATAGTCAAAACTTAATTTAGAAATTTGAAGATTTGATGCACAAAACAATAGCCAATAGGCCCTTACGGTAGACTCGAACTGAGCGCGTGATAAAACCATCGCTTGAATTGGCATATCTAATGTCAATAAAGTATTAACCCCTATTCCATGTTCAAATGAAATATAAATACATTGTTCAACCAAATCTAAACGTAGTCCACAATCAATCACTTCGCTATTAATGATCTCATCTTTAAGTTCCAAAATCATTTTTAATGATTTTTCTAAAAGGATTCCCCGTTCCATAAAATTTCTATAAATTATTCTAGTGAAATCAAATATTACATTAAAAAACCCGCTTCTAAAAAAGAAACGGGTCACAAAACAAAAAACTTTCAGCGCAGTATTTGATACTGATAATACAAATTAAAATATGTATTTACAATATATTTTAAGAATATAAATGTTGGAATAGGATTTTAGTCAACCAAGTATTAAACGCTTGCTTGGCTGTAAAAGAAGGTGCCTGGAATAGGTCAATATCAACATTTAAATCATGATGTCCTGAAATTTTATATCGACCACCGCCTAAAGTAATGATGTTCGTATAAGGATATTTCAATGTTGTTAATGCATGACCCAAAAATCTAGCTTGCTTTTCTTTATCGTACTGATAGGTCTTAAATTCATGTGAATTTACAAAGAGATCATATTCTCGATCTATTGTTGCCTTAATTTGCGTAAGTTCCACTTCGATCTCCTTATTATGGGAAATCTTTTTATAACACATAAAAACTCACTATTAGGGAGCTCTTAAGTTAAAAATTGATATCAATGTTATCGAAAATAGATGAGGCAAAATCAACTATATCTTTTCCGATTTCTACAATTAAATTTTTTACTTCAACTAGATCAGGATTCACAGAATTAAGTACCGAGTTTTCCTGCTTTTGCTCATTCTCGGTATCTAATTGCTCAATCTTATTAATTGGTTCAATTTGATTTTGCATTAGGCTAATATTCCTCAAAAGTCTGAAATTGCGGAGGAGCAAATAATGCCGTCTTATCCTTTGTGCAAATTCTTTCAATTCTCAAACCAAAATCTGTAGCCGCTTTTTGTTTTTCATCTTCTGTTGTATAGAGAGGTGTCTCATAAGCCAAACCACTTACATGACCAAAAAAGTGATTGATATAGTAATTCGTTATTACATTTTCCTTATCTTGATCTAATGGAATAAGTAGCTTTTCAAGCAAATCAAGAGGCTTAATACCAGACTGTCTTTCTAACATGATTTGATATGCTGCACTATTGAGCTTTTCACAGACCGTTGATTCTTTTTCTTCAGCATGCAATAGACTTCCAACTGACATTAAAATTACTATAAGTATTAGTCTCACGTATCTATCCCCATATATACAAAACAATATTACAATATCAGCTATCGGGATCTCTAATAATTTTTAAAAACTTAACCGTAGCAGACTAATTTATCAAAAAAGCATTGGACGCACAGGAACATGAAAGCCGATTTCATTTTTCATATAACCTCCCTAAAAAAAGGCCTTATCTTTAGAGAAAAAGCATATAAAAAAATATAAGTCTTTCTAATAACTTCACTTATCGCGAAAATCAAAAGTTTTAATATATACAGAATAGGGTCGTAAGATATTTGTCAGATCAATAGCTTTAGCACTAAATAATTTTGTATCACCATAAAATTTATCTTTAAAGTTTGGATTCTCATAATTAAGAGAATTTTTAGATTTAAGGTTTATGAGTGTATTTCCTGCCTCTGTAAATTCAAATATTTTATTTTTTAAATTTAAAATATTTACGCAATCATTAACATACATAACATTTATTATTGTTTGTTCAAATAAAATTTTGAACTTAGCAAATTGCTTCTTCAACTCTTCTTCATCATCATACTTTCCAACTTCAATAAAATTAATGATTTTTATCATTTCTAATAGATCTTTTATACATTGTTTAGCTTCGCTAGCCATTACTTCTTTAGCTTTTTGTTTATGCCATACCTTATATACAAACCATGCAACAGATATTGTGGTTAATGCTGTAATCAATGGAATAAATTTTGATGCTAATTCCCAATCTAACACACAAGATGTCATAAAGTTTCCAATTATAGGTTTTAACTATAATTATATAACATTTGTGTTTTTATCTTAACAATTTAATAAATAAAAACCCCGCCAATAAGCGATATTTAGCGGGGCTCTTTTGCGTCGTAACATGTTCGGCAAACGATAAAACTATTTTTAGGTGCTCTTAGGATATCCAATACCAATTTTGACATTTCATTGAGATTAGTATCTATAGGCAACCACAATTGGTATTCAGTGTTAGAACGGTTGTAAATCTGTTTGTAGTACTCAGTTTTAAATGATGAGTTAATAACAGAAGCTTTTAATAGCTTCCCTTCTTTTCTATAATTTGATCATCTAGTTCACCACCAATACAGATATTCAATTACTAGTATCTACTTGGTTTGCTAATGCTTCATTTAAAGCATATTCATATCTATCTTCATGCAAATCAGTTAAAACGTAAAAATTTTCTTTCTCATTAGTATGCGGATTTAACAACATTTTTGGACGATATATATGAGGTCTTAGGGGATTATTGTTATATGGATGAACTTCATGAAATTCATTTTGCTCAATCCACTTCCCAGATTCACTTCCACCAATACAAAGCCATTTTCCAGAGTTAATTGACATATGTACTTCCTTTATTAGAGTTTTTTTTTATAACACAAAACACAAAAGCTCACCACTGCAATGAGCCTTAATATAATTAAGGACATTTATATTAATGATCTATATCATTGTTACTTTTAAAAATAAACTTAACATCTTCACCAAGATTTATCGTATAAACCATGAAACATAGAGCTCTTAAAGCGTTTAACTTTGTACCGTAATTTTGATATTCAATAAGTCCATGTAAAATACCATGTCTATTCATTGAATAATTATCATTCGGGGTTGTTTTATCAGTATTAACTGAAATTGGTAATTCTTCGTAGCTTTTAGAACCAACAAATTTTTCGCTATGAAAAAACCTAATAAATATTGCTTTTGTTATATCTTGATTGGCTACTTGATTCACATACGGAATGAATTTACTTTTATTAGGTTCTACATTGATTTTACCTGAGAACATTCCTTTTGTTCCATAATCTCTAGCTATACCATCGGTTTGAGTCAGAAAAAGAGGTATGCATGCTATATAGTTTTCAGCTTCATACAATTTAAATGCTACTTCCATAACCTCCTTCCGCAAAGGAAATAACTCAAAACAATATTCTTTGATTTGATCATATTTATCTAATATCAACCTTTCCATAAATGCATCAATAGACTCATTTGAATCTTTTTCGACTCTACTGACAAATTTAATTGGATACCATCCGTAATCAAAAAGTTGGTCTTTCAGTGTGTGACTTTGAGATAAAACTTTAAGACTTTTCTCAAGCTTTTCAAGATATTTTTGTATATTTGAACTAATGCTCATATTTCAATTATTATCAAATTCACTAAGGTATCTTCATTCTAGCATGAGATATTTAAAAAAATTAAAGCTCGCATAAGCGAGCCTTCTAAATTGCCGATTTAAATGTAAAATCGCCATGTTATCACAAATATGACATATTGCGTCTAGACAGTCAACTCTCATTTAAATTATGGTTTTCAACCAATTTTAAAAGTACTAATCGGCCAACAATCTGAACTATAAGATCATTGGCTGTTTTAAAATCGATTCCTTCAAATGCTACTAGTGTTAATTCCAACTTGTTATTAATTACAGTTGTAATAATAGATATTTTGCCGACATAATCAGGGAAGTATTTTAAAACCTCAT
>DALZNT010000158.1:0-4161 GCA_032005505.1 Clostridium sp.
CATCAAGTAAAACATAAATATCGTCTTTATAAGATAAAACATAAAATTATCAAAGAGTTGAAAACAAAATCAGACATAGATGTATTACGAACGATAAAATAAATTGAAAGCTTTTTAGCATGGTTGTAAATTATCCATTACATAAGATAATGCTAGGTTTTGTCATTTTCAAAGATCCTGGCAGAATCTCAAGCCATTGAAATATAATAATTTATGGAAAAATTACTATGACTCCAAAAACTATAAACATAAGCAACCTTTTACTAGATTTAGACAATCCAAGATTTCCTCGGATAGTTGAAAGTCAAAGAGAAGCCCTCAATTTAATGATTGAAATTCAAACAGACAAAATAGAACTTTTAGCATCTGATATTGCAAAATATGGCTTGGACCCATCCGAACGACTTATTGTATATAAGAATGAAGTATCTGAAGATGCAAAATCTTATACTGTTGCTGAAGGAAATCGTCGCCTTACAGCTCTGAAATTACTACAGGAGCCAGATTTAACTGAAAATGAAAAAGTTAAATCTCGCATAAAAAAAATAATAAAAACCAGTATTTATTTGCCTAAAGAAATAGACTGCATTATTTTTGATAATCCAGAAGATTTTGATCACTGGATAAATTTAAAACATAGTGGACAGAATAATGGTATCGGTAGGGTTCGATGGGATACCGTTGAACAAGGTAGATATCAATCAAAACACGGAAACTCCTCTTTTGGAAGCCAGTTTTGGCAATTTTTAGAGAACGAAAAATCAATACCTGATACAATTTCAAAAAATAAAAAACACCTCAGATTAACCAATATCACACGTATGTTAGATGATCCCTATGTTAGAGATGCATTAGGTTTAGAAGTGGTAAATTCCAGTTTATTTTGCAACCAACCCAAGGAAAGGTTTGTCACTGAAATTTGTAAGCTAATTAGTTCAATGCAAGAGTTAGATGAAAAAGGGAAGCCTTTTTTCAAAGTTAATAAAATAATGTATAAAAAAGATCGGCAGGATGTCATTGACGATTTGAACATTATAAAACCTGCTAAGAAATTAGATAAAGTATGGGAAATAGCTAACCCTAATTCTTATCAACAGCCTTCTTCAAACTCGGGTAAAGGAAATAAACCAGGAACAAATTCAAGAAATGACAAAGAAGATGATATAGAAGTTGTAGGATCGGATAAAGACTCCAATATTAAGCCTGGTGACAATTCAAAAGGGTCGTTAGGTGGCAAAAATGATAACGGCAAAAAAGAATCGAACCCAAATCGAAATTATTTGATTCCAAGTAGCATTCAATACAAAATTTATAATAAAAAGTGCAAGCATATTTATGATGAACTTAAAGGTCAACTCAGGCATGATCTATGTCCTTTATCCATCGCTTATATGTTTAGAGCATTCTTAGAATTATCTGTAATTTGCCACATGGATAAAAATAGAATCGAGAGGAAGAATTCATCCAGCATCAATGATAATATTATTTTAACAACTGAGCATTTATATTCTCAAAGTCTGTTAACAAAAGATGAGGTTGACTCAATAATATCAACCTTAGCAAAAATCATTAAAAATGATGGTTCAGTTCAAGAGTATATAGAGGATATTCATATTCTTCCTAAAAAAAGCGTTTTGAACAAGCAATTCGATGAGTTAAATTGCTTGTTCTCAGCAATCTGGAGATAAAAAAATCCTCGCTATAGTAGCGAGGATGCTTCAAATATAATCATATGCTACAATAATGAAAAATTCACATTTTATAACGGTATAACATGGCATTCTATACACCTTTAAGGTATCCAGGCGGAAAAGGAAAACTTTCTTATTACTTGAAGGAAGTAATTCAGCATAATTCACTTTTAGATTGCCATTACATTGAACCATTTGCTGGCGGTGCGGGTGTAGCACTTGAGCTTTTGATGCAAGAATATGTAAGTAAAATAACCATCAATGATTATGACCCTGCAATTTACTCTTTTTGGCATTCCATTCTAAATAATAGTGATGATTTTTGTGAAAAAATTGAATGCACAGAAATCACAATGGAAACTTGGTATCAACAAAGAGAGATATTAAGGTCGAATAACTACGATGACCGACTTATTTTAGGTTTTGCGGCATTTTTCATGAACCGAACCAATCGTTCTGGAATTTTAAATGCTGGAGTAATTGGTGGCAAAGAACAGGCAGGGAAATGGAAACTCGATGTAAGATTTAACAAACCAGACTTGATTAAAAGAATAAAAAAAATAGCTGGCTATAAGGACAGAATTTTCATAAAAAACGAAGACACTCTGGATTTATTGATAAATTTAAGCCTTAAACCTCACGAAAATACATTTATGTATTTGGATCCACCTTACTATGTGAAAGGACAAGAGTTATATAGAAACTTCTACGAACATCAAGACCATGTTGATATTAAAAATCAATTAATAAAGATGCCTGTATTGCATTGGGTTGCAACATATGACAATACAAAAGAAATCAAAGAAATCTATAACAATCAAAAGGTGATGGATTTTGACCTTCAATATTCCGCTCAGTCGAAAAGAGTTGGTTCTGAAGTCATGATTTTTTCTGATAATTTACATATTCCTACTGTCGGGTTAGGGAAAGCCATTCCACAAAATTTATGCACTGCATAATCTGGATAAACGAGAGAAAAAATGATTAAAAACATTGAGTTCAAGAAATTCAAGAAACTAATAAATATTGATTTTGAATTTGATAATGATTTGAATATTATTTCTGGAACGAATGGGACTTGCAAAACAACGATATTGCACCTCATAAGCAATTCATTCCAAATGCCTCTTATTCGATCTCCAAATTATAGCAACAGTAATTGTTTAAAAGTCATAAAGGCCATAAATAAAATTGCGAATCCTAAAATCGAAGCAATAGTAAGAGAGTCAAAAAACTATTCCGATCCTTCAAACGGAATAAAAGGGACATTATTTTCAATAAACTATTTAAATGAAGATTCATTAGATTTTAGAAAGCATAATTCAAAAACAACTAATGAATCAGATAGATACGCACTCAAACCCCAATACCCGAGAGGTAAAGAAAAACAATCTTTACCAGCTAAACCTGTTCTTTATTTAGGATTATCCCGGTTATTTCCTATTGGTGAAACAAAAGATGGCGATCTTTCAGAAGTATCTCTAAATTTACCAGAAAATTACATTAATTATATTTCTGAAATTTATTATGAACTTTTAAATATAAACATCAATAACATTCAATCTAACTATATAGGCGATTTTAAATCTGGACCAGTTTTTGGGACTGATAATCCCGAAATTGACTCCAACACCATTTCTTCGGGTGAAGATAATGTTTTTATTTTAATTAAAGCCTTAGTCAGCCTAAGGTATTATTATGAATCTCTGATTGAGACAGAAGATCCAAAAGAGAGTATACTCCTAATCGATGAATTTGATGCTACCTTGCACCCATCATTACAAATACGACTTTTAGATAAAATCCTTCAATATGCGAAGGATTATAAAATACAGGTTTTCTTCACAACTCATAGTTTGACTTTATTAGAGTATTGTTTTATTAGAAAAATGAATGTCATTTATCTACATAATAACAGAAGCAATGTTATCAAAATTGAAGATCCCGACTTACTTAAGATTACAATGTATCTTAAAACTCAAAGTCGCGACCAGACATATATTAAAACCAAAATACCTATCTTCACCGAAGATGAGGAAGGAAGATTCTTTTTCAGAGAAATATTCGAATATTGGAAATCCAAAAATAGCGATTTAGCCGTGGTTGAAAGCTATTTTCATCTTGTTTCCTGTTCAATAGGGGCAGATAACTTAAAAACTATATTTGATGACGAATATCTTAAGGAAACCTCATTAAAATCAATTTGTATTTTAGATGGTGATCATGGCCCAGACCTTACAAGGTCAATCGTGTCATTACCAGGATCTAAGCCTCCAGAGCAACTTATTTTTGACCATTGTGAAGATATTTATATTAATGACGATGAAAGCTTCTGGGAAAATATTGCCATCTTGAATGAAGGTTATACAAAAGACTTTTACCATTCGCATATAAGACCTAAAATTCAATCTATTGAACTTAGATTGCAAGATAAAAAAAATAAAGGGCAATCAACAGCAGGACTTAGAAG
>DALZNT010000158.1:4171-5976 GCA_032005505.1 Clostridium sp.
TAGAAGAAAGTATAATAAAGAAATTTTCAATGCTGAAATTGGATTCTTTAAAATGGTTTTGAGAAACTGGCTTAATAGAAAAGAAAATGAAAAGTCGTTGCGTTTTTTTTATAAAGGCCTGCAAACATCTTTTTATAAAGTATCCTCTACAACCGGTATAGATCGCTCAATTTGGAGTCAAGAGTATGATGATTTAGCATCAACCGATTAAAAATAAGCTCATGCCCAAGAAAATTTACTTATCTCGGGCATTATAAATTTTAATACCGTTAACAAATTTGATTTTTATTTAAGCTGTGTTTGTTTACATTACTGTTAATTGGCATACACTGCTTGTTAACTAACTAAATGTTGACCCGTAAGATAACTTTATGTATTATCTACGAAATCTGCTTTTGAGGCTTCACTTATGAACGAATACTACTTAGTGAAAGTTTATGGCTTAAAGCATATTTATAAACATGAGCCAATATATCTTATTTATAATTCATTCAACAACTATGTAATTAAAGATTTTACTTCACTTGATGACGCTCAAAACCATTTAGCATTTTTAAAAAAAACAAAATTCATCTATAATATTTTAAAAACCCACTTCATTAAATCATTTAACAACATTGAATTTAAAAGATTAACATCTGATAATAAGCAAGACATAGAACTTGAAGCAACATTTGATATTAATAATAGAAAAATATTAATCATTAATAATGAGTCAGATATAGTTGATTCATTGATAGTCGAACTATACATGCAAGATAAATTTCAAAAAGACCAGCAAGCCCGTTTAGAATTTGAACAAGATGTTGTTTTGATTGTTCCATAACCAAACCTAACTGCTCCCGACATGTCCGGCTCAATACCTTTGATTTTTCTCCATTGTGGTAAGGCCGTCTTAAGAGCTTCAGCTATCTCTTCATCTGTTCCGCTTGCCAGGTCTACTTCCAGCATCACTGTGCCCTTCGCCATACTCTCATCGAAGATGTCTGAGATGAAGGCTTCAGCATAATCAGGCACCATACGATATTGCTCTCCTCCATCCCATGAAAAGAGTCCTGCAACCATGCTATTGATGCCAAGCTGGGCAATCCTCTTCGTTGTCGTAAGATGGAGATGAGGCGGTTCGTAGAGGCGATCATTACGGTCCGTGTATTCCAGTTGCCTTGAAGTATATAACACTGGATTTCCCCAAAAGACTTTGATACCTACCTGAATGAGGTCTCTCACTTCCTCCTCTGTAGGCCAAGGTCTGTGCCAAATCGCTCTCGCCCACAGCTCATGGTAAAAAGCTTTCAAGGTTAGCTCTTTGAAAACTTCATAGTTTCCTACAAAGAACCACCCCTTAACTTCCTTCGTATGCTCTGAAGTCCAGTTTTTCATAGAAAAAGTAGTATCCTGATACATTAATTATTGTTATGTTTATCTAATCAGATGAACGCTTTCAAAGCCAGAGATTTGCCTAAATTCACTCAATTATAATTCAACTTAATTAAGGAAATTATATGCCTGCTACTCAAATAAACTGGAACTTATATAATTATAATCAAGATGTGATTGATGCGGTTAATGCTGCAATAAAATGGTTTGATCTCGAATGCCAACATTCAACACATGTAAATCATGAAAATTTAAAGTTTGCTGTACAAGAAAGAATCTCAAGATTACAATATGTAAACTCAAGCAAAAAACTTACTTTTGCCATTTATGCACTATATTATCAAGGCTATTTGCCCGACCCTCTTAACATTCAAATTAATGATATAGAGAATGCTCGCTGGGTATTAAAGGATAAAAAATACGGAATT
>DALZNT010000159.1:0-3337 GCA_032005505.1 Clostridium sp.
CATTTATCTTAACCTAGTGAAACAAAAATAGGCGTTCAACTGTAAACGCCTATAAAAAATTAATATCTAATTATCCATTACTGATTTATTAAACTAAGCTGATTGAACCTTTTGTGTTGTTTCTTGTTTTGACTTTTTGCTAATAGCCAATAGTAAACCTAATGCTATTGAAAGAAATGCTGAAGCTATAACTCTATACTGTGAAGGCATTAAAAACACTATGGTATGACATGGTATCCAAAATAGTGGTATGGTTTTTACCATGCTAAAGCCGATTAATCCATTGAAATCTACTTTACCAATTAACTCCGCCATTGTAACTTTTCCACTTCTACTGCACTTCACATCAATATAAAGTTCAGCAAACTTATGAAATAAAAACATAAATGGTGCAAAGGTAAGATTCATCACTGTACTTGTCAAAAATGCATGAGCAAATACCGAACCCTCAAAAGGCAGTCTTCCTATATGCTGAGCCGCTGCTACTCCTTCCGAATACACAGTAAAAGAAAGGGTTATCATCATTCCAATAACTCCCCAAACCGCAGCTTTATATGCCACTCCCTTTGGTATCAACCATCTTCCATTTAAAATTCTTCCTCCTAGTATGTCCCCCATTGTTGCTAAAATAAAAAACTTGAAAAATCCACTTATGTATGGGTAACTTTCAGTTATGTCCATAAACACAGTCCTCAGTGCTGGAACTGCCAAAATTACCACCCATATTAGTAGAAGACCTCCCCAAATAAAATCCCCTTTTTTCATTAATATCCCCCTTTTTATTTGCATTTATCTATCTAAAAGATAACACAAATCTAACTTAAATTTACATACTGAAGTTAGGTTCCTAATGAGCTTCAAGTAAACATTAATCTTCTTTTCTGTTAGTATTGTTCTTTCTTCTCACCTTTGCATATAATGCGTATATCTTTTTCCTTCTTGTACGCTGGCTCATCCAAAGCAAGATTAAAAACTTATAGATAAGATTGTTACATGAAATTTCTTTATCTTTTCTAACTATCTTATTTGCTACCGCAATTACCTGATTGAAGTTAACTACCTCAATCCATTCTTGATTGTCTCCATTCATTATGAAATGCTCTTTATCTAAAATTCTATAAACCCGATGAAGTATATAGTTGCCTGTCCTTCTTTTGATTAAAACTATCTCACCCTTTTTAATTGGCCGTTCCTTAGGAGATGTTAGTATTACACTATCCCTTTTATGTTTTAGTGTCGGGAACATACTATTTCCCGTAACTTTTAGCCTGCAGCTCTGCCCTCTAGCTATGTTTTCCTTTATAAGAGGTATAATAACTTCAGCTGGCAATTCAGTATTTCTTGTATTTAAAACCATAGACAACACCCTTTACATAAAATCTTATAACTAGTAATTTTCGTAACTTCCTCTTTACATATTATAACATTTTAATTATGTTTTTTCATATTTTTCCATCTCCATTTTCCAACATAAAAACCTTTCATATTTCATAGTTAAGTGTTTGACGCAAAAGCATAGTACAGATTTATGAAAAAATAGTATAAACAATTCTTTAATTGTATAAAGTTTAAATAAATTTGATAATTTCTTTGTCGGTATCATCTTCATCTATAGTTTTTCTCTCCTTTATGATTCATGTAGATTTATTTCTCAACATTTAATACCCTTTTAATTTGCCGTTATTTACAATATCTCCCTAATCGTCGACGTTTTCAAGCTTTTCTTGGATTAATTTAATCTATAAACATTCTTTAACAATCAAATTAAATACACTTTTCTCTCACTTGTATTAATTTTACACTCCAATTTGAATTGTTTATTCAAAATTTATATATCAAAATACGATTCTTTCGCCACTGTATATTCCCATTTAATTACATATATTGAATTAAGTTTTTTCACCACCTCCTATTTACAAATATTGTTTCATATGCTATTATTTAAATATATTCATGAATAATAACTATTATTTAATAATAATCTATCATCTAATAGCTGTTTTTGATATTTATCTCTTATGTATATATATAAGTTAATTCTTAAAACATTTTACATATAAGTGTAAATGCTACTCTTTTTAGATTTCATTAATACAAATGCTAATGTTTTAAGTTTTTTCTAATATATATAAGAAATAGATATCAATTAGATATTAAAATTTCAAAATGAACTAATAGGATTGTAGGAGGAATAATAATGGAAAATTTAAAAGGAACAAAAACTGAAGCTAACTTAATGGCTGCATTTGCTGGGGAATCTCAAGCAAGAAATAAGTATACTTACTTTGCATCAAAAGCAAAAAAGGAAGGTTATGAGCAAATAGCAGCTCTTTTCACTGAGACCGCAAACAATGAAAAAGAGCACGCGAAAATATGGTTCAAACTTCTAAACGGAATCGGTGATACAAAGGAAAACTTAAAATCAGCAGCAGCTGGTGAAAACTATGAGTGGACTGATATGTATGCTGGTTTTGCAAAAGATGCAAAAGCAGAAGGCTTCGATAAAATTGCTTTCTTATTTGAAGAAGTAGGCAAAATCGAAAAAGAGCATGAAGAAAGATACCTTAATCTTCTTAAAAACCTAGAAGAAGAAAAAGTATTTACTAAAGAAGAAACTGTTGTATGGCAATGCGCTAACTGTGGTTATATCGTTGAAGGCGAAGTTGCTCCAAATGTATGCCCAGTATGTACTCACCCACAAGCTTACTTCCAAATGTTAGCTAAAAACTACTAGAAAGAACTCCCCTTTGCGGGAGTTTTCTTCTTATCTAAAGACAAATACTTAATTATTATTAAAAAATAAAACCCACCATAAAAAAGGTGGGCTTTTTTCATCGAAGAATAAATACTAATGTAGTTTAAATTTAGAAATACTATTTTTTAGGATTTTCTACTAACTTCAAAGAATTAGAACCATATTCCTGGGCCGCAACAGAACCATAATAGTATTATTATGATAATTAATATGCCCTGGTTATCTGTTCTCCTCCTTGGATATGCATAATTAGCATTGTTCCAGCTATATAAATCATAGCCTTCATTCCTTATTTCAGTACCAACATTTTGTCCATAATTCTTACTATAATCTTCTCCATAACCTAGGCCACCACATTCTCTAACATAACGTTCACCATAGCTCTCCACGTGACATGTATCATGACATTGATTTTTACCATAATTTTCGCCATAACTATTCATATTGCAATTGTCATAGTCTTGTCTTTTGTCATAATCCTCAGAATAATCTCCATCATGATTATTCATATTGAAATTATTATAGCCTTCTCCTTGGTCATAATCATCATCATAATCTTTTCTGCAATTACTTACATTAAAA
>DALZNT010000159.1:3437-5841 GCA_032005505.1 Clostridium sp.
TCATAATCTTTTCTGCAATTACTTACATTAAAATTATCATAGTCTTGTCTTTTGTCATGATTCTCACAATAATTTCCATCATGATTATCCATATCGCAATTATTGTAGCTTTCTCCTTGGTCATAATCATCATCATAATCTTTTCTGCAATTACTTACATTAAAATTATCATAGTCTTGTCTTTTGTCATGATTCTCACAATAATTTCCATCATGATTATCCATATCGCAATTATTGTAGCTTTCTCCTTGGTCATAATCATCATCATAATCTTTTCTGCAATTACTTACATTAAAATTATCATAGTCTTGTCTTTTGTTATAATCCTCACAATAATTTCCATTATGATTATCCATATTGAAATTATTATAGCTTTCTCCTTTGTCATAATTATTATGATAATCTTTTTCGTAATTATTCACATTAAAATTATCATAATCTTGCCTTGTATCATAGTAATTGTTGCATCCGCCCACATCGATATTAGCTTCACACTCTGTATAAAATTCCCCTGGTTTAAGGGTTACCGTGCTAAGGGTACTAACCCTATTCCCCCTATTAACAGGTTCATTAATTTCAATATCAGTTGGGGCACTAAAGGAGATATTCATAGGTTCATCACTGCTAAAGGATTGTTCGTACATTTCTTCTAATTTCTTTTTCATCTCAATCAATTCCTTTAATCTCATTTTATTTTTATAGTACACAATAGACTATAAATGTCTATCTACTATTAATATATTTATAACTTGAAAAATAGCTACATATTATATAAAAATAATTATATAAATGTAGCATTTATATTATTCACACATATATTGCTATTAGAAGTGTTTTCTTAAAACACCTTCTATAAAATAAATCTCCATAAAATTAAATATAAAAAATATGAGGTGCAATAAATGTTATATGATGATACTTTCAAAAAAATGTTCATAGATTCAGATATGGACCAAGATTTATATAGAGACGATGAAGAGTTTGAAGATGAAGATGAATTCTTCGAAGAAGATATGGATGATTCTTATGATTCCAATGAAGAAGATGATTCCTATGAAGAAGATGATTCTTATAAATTAACTTACGATGCTCGTAGAAGACATAGGTCTAAGCATTGGATGGATGAAGATGACGAAGAGTCAGATTGTGAAGACTGTGGACAAGACTATGATTCAAACCCAAGGCATTCTAAGAAAAAATCATCTTGTAGATCTTCTTATTCACATCCAAAGAAATATAGATGCAAATCTAAATGTCATGAACATGATTCTGATTCACAGAAATGCTATTATAAGCCTAAAAAGAAATGCTCTTGCCATGATGATAAATTAATTCCTTGCAAGTGCCCACAAGATCTTGGTAATAAAACTATTGATGCTCAAACTAAGGCTAGAATAATTAAATTCACTGTAACTATAAAGAATTTATGTCCAAACAAACCATTTGCTTTAGCTATATCTGCATTTGTTAAAAGAAGAGGTCATAAAGTTACTGTAGGGCAAACCTTTGATATAGTTTGCAGAAAGGGCTGTGATTGTGGAACTTTAAGAAAAACCTTCGAGTTAGTAATCGCTGTTCCACTATGCAGTAATGAGCCTATCTTTATAAAAGTATTCGGAAACTATGTTAAGGCTTGTAAGATATGCTAACTATCACAATCTATCAGTCAAGAAAATAAATCATATTGTAATATAAAAATCCATTATACAAAAGGGCAGTCTAAAGGTAATTTTAGACTGCCCTTTATACATTAAACTACATCTCATATTATATATTAACAAGCAATCATTAATTGAGTATTTGTTAATATATGTAGAAGGAATCCAAGAGTTACTGGTAATAATATAATTATTATAATATAAATCATAATTAATCCTCTACTTAAATATTTTCTTATAAAATTAATTATTAGTAGCATTATTTACACTGTTACATATATTACTATTAGGAGATGTGAGCTATCAAATACTATTACAATAAACATTAAATAATACTATTATAGTAAACATCGAATAAATTAATCAAATAAAAAATTATGAGGTGTAAAATATGTTAAATGACAAAACTCTAAATATTAATATCAATACTGAAGATCCAGTAGATCCACCTTTAATTCCTTGCGCATGTCCACAACCTATCGGAACTGCAACTATAGATGCTGCAACTGCAGCTAGAATAGTTACTTTCTCTGTTACAGTTAACAACCTATGTGCAGGCAGACCATTTATTATCATAGCATCTGTATTTACAGGAAGTGGTGCTAATAGAGTCAATGTTGGTCAAACTTGTATTGTAGTTACTAGAGAAGGAATTGGTTGTGGAAGTTTAACTAGAGAATTTTCTATTGGTATAGCTGTTCCTCTTTGCTCTGATGCCAATGTAACTTTAGAAGCATTTGGTAACT
>DALZNT010000160.1:0-5791 GCA_032005505.1 Clostridium sp.
CTATATATTACCATTTTATCATATAAATTACTTTATTGCAGTGATGAACTTATGATGAATTCAAAATACAATTAACAAACAAAAAGAACTCCCGAGGGAGTTCACATCAGAATTATCAGTTATAAATTTAAAATTAGTTAATCATTTTCTTTCCGCCAATATAAGTTGCTACAAAGTATCCTCCATAAATAAATACTAAAAATATAGCTGTAATTATAGAATTTCTTACCATATTTGCATTTCCGAAAGCGGTAACTATATCATTAAATACCTTTATTCCTACTATAGCATGAACTAATGCTAAAGCTAATGGCATCATAAAGTAAATTCCCATCTGAACTAGTATAGATTTATTTACCATAGAGTCTTCTACCCCAAGCTTCTTAAGAAGTTCATATCTTTCCCTATTATCATCTGCCTCAGATAATTGCTGAAGTGCTAATACTGCTGCTGAAGTAATTAAGAATATGATTCCTATGTATATCGCTAAGTAAGACGCCATAGCTCCAATACTTGTAGATTGGATCATAACTGTTTCTTTAGTTATATATCTGTAAAAGTCATTACCAGTATTACGATTTTCCAACGAGTCTAATAATACTTCTAGATTTACGCCATCATCATTGTAATTTAAATTCACATATGTAGACTCAGATATTAATCCATCTACTATATTATCATTAACAACTACAGTTCCAACATTAGCTTTCATCATTGAATTATAAAAAGTGACATCTATAACCTTATCACTAGCAGGCTTAAGTATTCTTCCATTAATATTTAATTCAGTTCCAGCATTCATTGAATCTTCCATTGCTGAAGCAGTGTCATTTACATCTGCAAACATTGCATACTCACCTTCATCCAATACTATTGTCTTCCTATTTAGCATTTCCATCAGACTGTTAAAATCCGAAAGCTTAACTACTGGAATACTCTCATTTGTCATAATGGGATAATAAGTTGCAGAAAGCCTCTTTCCTTTTTCTGTTAGAAAGTCTGCATATCCATTGCCACTATCATAAAGCGTAACAGTAGCTTTTTCTTTGCTATACTCATTCAAATTGATTCCTAAATCTCTTAATTGTTCATCTATATCGCTACCAGTATAATTCCAAAAGCATATATCGAACTGACTTAAGTCTTTTAAGTCTGCATTTAAAGCTGAGCTAATCCCCATGCCTCCCGAAAGAGCACATATAGCAATAAATAGCATTAAGCAAATAAATGCCATAGAAATAAATGTAGTATTAATCTTACTATTTATTTGTCTTAGAATAAACATATTTAAATTTTTAAAATAGTGCCTTTTATTAGATTGAACTACTCTAAGAAGGAACCCCGTCAAAGAGAAAAAGAATAAAAATGTTCCTATTACCCCTAGAACCACAGCTACCAATAACTTAGTAAGATCTACAATAGCTACTCCTGCATTTAAAATAGTATAGTAAGCTAAGCCTAAAGCAATAACCCCTACAATAAATAGCACTACGGAAACCCATAAACTCTTTATTCTGACCTTTTCATTTTTCTTAGATGCAGCTATAAGATTAATTAACTTTACCTTTCTAATGGTTAATGAGTTAAATATTAATATTACTATGTATATCAATCCAAAACATAGAACTGTCTTTTTAAATGCATCAATAGAGAATACAAACTTAAACTTTAATAAGTTTACCTGAAAAAACTTTGCTGTTATTATTGATAATCCCTGAGAAGCAAAAATCCCTAATGAAAGTCCCACTGCTAAAGAAATAACACCAACAATTGCAGTTTCCATAAATAGCATGGAAGAAAGCTTACTAGTATCCATTCCAAGAGTAATATAAACTCCAAATTCCTTTTTTCGTCTTTTTATCAAATAGCTATTAGCATATACTATTAAAAAACCCAATATGAAAGAAATAAATACAGATGCAACTCCCATAACATTATTTATCATATTAAACATCGATCTGTGAGCTTCACTTATGTCAAATAAAATGCTCTGTGATCCGATAGCATTAAACACATAAAAGATACAGACTCCAAAAACTAGGGTTAAAAAGTAAATTGTATAATCCTTAAAACTTCTTTTTAAATTCTTAAAGGCTAATTTAGAATACATCTCTTTGGTCACCTCCAAGAAGGGTTACAACCTCAATGATTCTATTAAAAAATTCCTTCCTGGAATCTCTCCCCCTAACTAATTCATTGAAAATTTTTCCATCTTTAATAAATAGAATCCTACTTGCATAGCTTGCTGTAAAAGCATCATGGGTAACCATCATAATTGTTGCTCCCAGCTTCTCATTTAAATCTTCTAAACTATCTAAAAGCATCTTCGCTGATCTAGAATCTAGAGCTCCTGTAGGCTCGTCTGCAAGAACTAATGATGGATTAGTTATAATTGCTCTAGCTGATGCAACTCTTTGTTTTTGACCTCCAGACATTTCATAGGGATATTTATTTAAAACCTCATCTATATCAAGGTTCTTAGATACTTCTTTAACTCTTTTATCAATCTCCTTGTGATTAACATTTGAAATAGTTAATGCAAGTGCAATATTTTCATAGGCAGTAAGAGTATCTAGCAAATTAAAATCTTGAAATATAAAACCTAAAGTCTCCCTTCTAAATTTAGATAAAGCTTTAGACTTAATAGACGTTATCTCTCTATCCTCAATGTGAATATGTCCACTAGTAACTCTATCAATAGTTGAAATACAGTTTAAGAGTGTTGTCTTCCCACTTCCTGAAGCGCCCATAATTCCAACGAATTCTCCCTTATTTACTGAAAAACTAATATCATCTATGGCCTTTGTTAGATTCCCCTTATTTCCATAATATTTTTCTATATTACTTACTTTTAAAACTTCATTACTCATAATCTTTCCTCCTCATATTTTCTATAGTTATATCTTACAACTATAGAAAATCTTCAACCATAGACAAAGCTAACATCAACCTTACAATTTTGTTAGTTTAAAAATTTTTAATTTTGAACGTATAATTTTCTAAATTGCCCCATATAATATTATTAAGATAACGGTATACACTCAAATGTAACTGTATATCTTTTAAGCCTTGAAGGTCGTTAAATCCTTATTTTACTAGTATTTAACCTTCAAGGCTTTCTTTTTATGTTCTATTATTCACTTTTCTTTACTTCATATTTTTATTCTACTTATTTTAATAACTTAACTTATCAAATCTCAACAGCTCCTGCTGAGTTAGCCTAATAACCCTCTCTTTGTAATTAAACTCTATCTCTACATTAATTCACCAATGAATCAATCCCATTGTTAGGAAATAAAATTGAAACTCTCGTCCCTTGTCCATCTTTAGACTGGAGTTTTATCCCTAAGCCTAACTTTTCGCAAAGATTTCTACAAAGATATAGTCCCATACCTGTTGACTTCCCAAAGCGTCTTCCATTCTCTCCTGTATAGCCCTTTTCAAAAATCTTTTCTTGTGATTTTTCACTAATACCTACACCATTATCATCAATAGTTAAAATTACCTCTCCATTATTTTCTATACAGCTAATCTTTAATATTGATTCCTTCTTATCCATGTATTTTATAGAGTTAGAAATTATTTGATGTAAAATAAATTCTATCCATTTCGAGTCAGAATAAACGGTCATATCTACATTCTCGATTTGAACTTTAATCCCTTTAGATATTAAGATATTTGCATTTCTTTTTATTACAGTATTAATCCATTGCTTTAAATTAAGTTTCCTTATGATATAATCCTTTTCCAGGCTATTGCTTCGACTATAAAAAAGTGCTTGCTCAATATAGTCTTCAACTCTAGTTAATTCTTCCTCAATACTGTTTGTGATAAGTGACTTATTATTCTCCACCATAAGTCGACTAGCCGCAATTGGACTTTTTATCTCATGTACCCACAACTCAATATATTCCCTATACTCCTTACTGCTTATATTAAATTTTGCCACCTGATCATTCATAGACTTATTGGCTTCCTGTAGTACTTCATTCATAATTTTACCCTCTATAAAGTCAGCACCTTTTATTACCTCGGAAATAAGATACTTTTTATCTAACCTTTCCAAATTACTTAAAACATTATCATAATAGACCTTCTTATGAAAATAATCATAGATGTGAAATATAATCATTCCTATAAAATTAAATACACTCACAAATATTATCACATATAAATCGACCTTTAAAAGTTCCAATAAAATTGATGTAAATAAAATTATTCCGGCACTAATAAGTATAAAAATTATTCTTTCTTTAAAGTAATCCCAAAACTTCATTTTCCCTCCTAGCTAAGATTATACCTTCAGCATTTCACCCTCATAAATATAATAATATCTATAAGGTTATGCTAGCATATAACCTTGCCCTCTTTTAGTTTGAAGATAACCAATACCACCGATTTCTTCAAGTTTCTTTCTGAGTCTATTGATATTTACTGTAAGAGTATTGTCATCAATAAATTCGTCAGTCTGCCATAGGGCCTTTATAATTTCATCCCTAGAAACAATTTTTTCTCTGTTTTTTATAAGAATAGCTAAAATCTTACTCTCATTTTTAGTAAGCTCAACTTTATTTTCTCTAACTTCCACTTCGCTAGTAGAAGCATTATACCTAAGTTCTCTATGAACCATGACGTCACTATCACTATTATCATATGTGCGTCTTAAAACTGAAGATATTCTAGCCAAAAGTATCTGAGTATTATAAGGCTTTGTAATAAAATCATCTGCCCCAAGATTCATACTCATAAGCTCATCCATGTCACTATTTCTACTAGTCACGACTATAATAGGAACCTTCGATATCTTTCTAAGTTCCCTACAAATATAATAACCATCAAAATAAGGTAAATTTATATCTAGTAAAATCACATGGGGTTCAGCTTTCAAAGCTTCTTCTACCATATTTTCATAATTTGTAGAGGTAACAGTCTCATATCCATATCTACATAAAAAGGTAGAAAGCTCCGTCCTTATCTTATCTTCATCCTCTATAATAAAAATTTTTTGCTTCATCATCTCACCTCATAAACAATTATACCCAATTTCTAATGAATCTCTACTATAAAATTTAATTCATCAATTCTAATGAACTTTAAATCCTTATTAAATCCCCAATAATTATCTCACCATCTCCTTAATTTCATTTTAAACCTTCACCTTAGACTAAAGTCAATAAATATATTTTTTTAAATACATTTGTAATATCTAAAAGAAATCTAACATAATATTGACCTATAACAACATTTGATTTTATTTCCAATTAATTCTATATTTTGTATTATGGGAGTGATTTTATGAAGAAATTTTTATCTTTAGTAATAATTTTAATAGTATTAACTTCAGTCTTAAGTGGCTGCACATATGATAAAGAAGTAATTAATATGTCTTTAAATCAAGAAGTCCTTGTAGACTCATCAGAAGAAGCCACCCCAACTTCTATAACCATGTCCTATGACTCTTTTACAGGTTACCGAATCAAAACTATAGACCTTGATGAATGCGAGGCCTGTGAAGTCTTTGTTGATATAGTATCTGAAAATGGCGATATAGATCTATCTATCACCGATGACACTGGAGAATCATATTATGAAGGTAAGTCTATTCCAACCAGTAACTTTTCCGTATCACTTGCTAGTAGTAAATCTTATACACTAAAAGTTAAAACACTTAAACATATAGGTAGCTTTAATATACAATGGAACATTACAGAATAAAAAAATGAGCAGTAAAACAACCAATGTCATTAAGTTAGTATATTAATGAAAATAAATAGAGTTACTAAAGTATATA
>DALZNT010000161.1:0-5738 GCA_032005505.1 Clostridium sp.
CAGGCAAAGAATAGTGCCCAACCCTTTTGCAGTCAAGCACACAAAATGACATTTGCTTTAATTTAGATCATTAAAAAGTAAGAATAAATAATGAGTAAGTTATTGTTTAAGAGGGGTTTATAAAGGGGGGTGGGGGGTGGTTTTTTTGGAGGTGAGAATGTGATTATCTAGTTTTCATCAGCCTCTATTTATAACTAAGCCTATAAAGCTATTTGAGTTTAATGGCTTGATAGATGTATCTAACATCAAGAATTATTAAATTAAAAGCTTTTAGTTACAATAACTTTAGTCAAATTTAAGTAGTACTAACTCATAATATCTTGTAAATTAAAACATAATATCTAATTCCCATAAATTTTCAGATAGAACTCATCATAAAATCGCTAAACTTAGAAGTTATTTTCTTATAGGTCAGGACGGCACAGATGTAATTCTTTCAAAAGAAGCTTAGGTGAATGAATAATTAATTTGTTTTAAAGAAACAAAAGAGATTGTAACAGCATGGCCTGACCAATGGTTTCAGATTAGGACTATGAGACTTAACTAGTATAATTTTAGGGGATTATTAATGAAAGACAATGAGTTAAGAAAATTATATACTATTGAAGCTTTCCTTAACTATGGAGATCTACCCAATACTTTTAGAGAGGGTTGGTCCCCAAGTTATGGTCTTCACTTTGAAGAAAAGAATATTAGTTTCAATGAAAAAGCCCAAGTCTATATCAGCTTGAATGGCAGATTAAAAAAGACAAAATGTGAATTTATTCAAGATAGGATTTTGGCTGAAAAGCTTTTAAATTATGTTGAAGTAAAACTTAAAAAGCTTTATCCAAGTATTATATTAAATATTAGAACTGTTGAATCAAGGGAATTAGACTACAGGAGAAAAAAAGCACTAGAAGAAGCAAAATTGAATAGTGTTAAACTTAGAGAATTATTAGAATAGAGATTATTAAAACTCGTTTTATAAAGTATAGAATTTAGGATACGGTAATGGCAATTAACACATCACTTGAAGGGAGACTAAGAAATACTACTCTGCCATACAATCAATGTTTAATGCCATTATTTGAAGCCGTAGTTAATTCAATCCACTCTATAGATGAATGTACAAATAATCCCGACCCTTCTATAAAAATCTATATTGATCGTAATATTCAAAGCACGCTAGCACAAGACATCGCAGCTGAAAACAATTCACCTATTTATGGGTTTACAATCATTGATAACGGTATTGGATTCAATGAGGCTAATATGAACTCATTTGAAACGTTAGACAGTGAATATAAAGCAAAGAAAGGATGTCGAGGTGTAGGTCGTTTAATGTGGCTAAAAGCTTTTACGAATGTATCAGTCGAAAGTAATTTTATAGATTCAAAAAATGAAGTACAAAAGAGGAAATTTAACTTTAATAAAAAAAATGGTATTTATCTTTCATCAATAAATGCAATAGAGAAAACAGAACCTCTGTCAACATCTATTAAACTTGAAGATTTTATTGATAAATATGAAAAAAGATCACCTAAATCTTGCAGTGCAATCGCAAATCATATCCTAGAACATTGTTTGTGGTACTTTGTCAGAGAAGGTGGAGCTCCAAATATAACTATCTATGATCAAGATGAAACTATTAATTTAAATGAATTATTTGATACACAAATGTTTGAATCTGCCTGCCCAGAAAGTTTTGAAGTTTCGGGGATTAAATTTGAACTTCTACATATTAAATTGAAATCAAAAACCCGCCCCCCGTGTATTGCTTGGTGTGCTGCAGGACGAGTTGTTAAAGAAGAAAATCTGATAGGAAAAATTGCAGGTTTACATGGAAAAATTCAACACACAAATGGTGACTTTACATACTGTTGCTATCTAACATCTACATATCTTGATGATGTTGTCAGACCTGAACGAATAGACTTCAATCTCGATCAAGACGAAACCGATTTATACTCGAACGCTATAAATGAAGTTCAAATTCGTGAAACTGTGTACTCGAAAATCACAGCTCATCTCAACGAGTTTTTAATTCAGTATAAAGAGTTAGGTCGTCAAAGAGTGTACAACTATGTTTCAACTAAAGCTCCTCGCTATAAATCAATTTTAAAATATATTCCGAACGAAGTTTTTTTTGTTAATCCAGAAATTTCTGACAAAGAATTAGATCTACTTTTACATAAATATTTGACTGATATTGAAAGCCAAATTCTTTCTCAAGGACATGATCTTATTGAAGATGTGGATAAACAAGAGAAAGACATTCAATCTCGAATTACTGATTATATGCAAAAGGTAGATGATATAAAGAAATCTGACCTAGCTGGTTATGTTTGCAACCGTAAAGTAGTTTTAGACATTCTTGAAAAAGCAATCCAACGAGGAGTCGATGGTAAGTATTCAAGAGAGGATTTAATCCACCAACTTATAATGCCTATGCGTCAAACTTCCGAAGATATTGGTTTAGATAAATGTAATCTATGGCTAATAGATGAGAGATTAGCATTCCATGATTATTTGGCTTCAGATAAAACATTGTCCTCAATGCCTATTACAGACTCAAATGAAAATAAAGAACCTGATCTTTGCGCATTGAATGTATATAACGAACCCCTTCTTATATCAGAAGGTAAAAAACTACCTTTAGCATCTTTAACAATTGTAGAAATTAAACGCCCTATGCGTAATGATGTTAAAAGTGGCGAAGATAAAGATCCTATAGAGCAAGTATTTGGTTATTTACGTCGTATAAGAAATGGAAAAGCTACTACTGCTACAGGAAGACCTATTCCTGACTCTAAAGATGTGCCAGGTTTTTGTTATGTAATCTGTGATTTGACACCAAGTATGAGTGACAGATGTAAAGAAATCCATGATCTTACTGAAACCTCCGACAAGCTAGGTTTTTTTGGTTATAAGAAAAATTTGAACTGCTATATTGAGGTTATTTCTTTTGATAGATTAGTTAATTCTGCAAAAGAGCGGAATAGAGCTTTCTTCGATAAACTAGGTTTACCATGCAATTAAATAATGATTTAAACAATATGCAAATCTACTGTGATGAATCAGGTTTTACAGGAAATAGATTATTAGATGCAGATCAGCCAATTTTTACATTTGCATCTGTAGCCTCAAATGAAGAAGAAGCTCAATTTATTGTAGAAAAAATCATCAAGGATTATGGAATTCAAAATGGTGAAATTAAATCGGGAAATCTAGTAAAAAATCCGAAAGGTTTAAGAGCACTTGATGAGATTCTAGAAATCTTGGACGGAAGATATAAGATATGCATTTGTGACAAAAAATATACTATCGCTGGTAAATTCTTTGAATATATTTTTGAACCTGCTCTATCAGCAAAAAATTCTATTTTTTATGGAATGAATTTTCACAGATTTATTACTGATTATCTTCATTTAAAATTAGTTACTCAAGATAAATCAGCTGAAGTTATTTTTGAAGAATTTTATAAGGTTATGAAAGAAGGAGTAGATACGCCTACAAAATCTTTATTTCAAATAATTAACAGCCAATCAGATCTAGTTTTAGATCAAATTCAAAAGTTTGCTCATTATAATAAAGACTCCTTTTTATCTGAAATGGATGGTTATTTGGGAGAAGGTTCAGGAAAATGGATTCTAGATATCACAACTGAATGCTTATTTAGTAGTTTAGGCAAGTGGGGACAGAAAATTGATATATTGGATGTTTATTGTGATTCCTCAAAGCCATTAAATGCCAATCAAGAAATTTTTAATAGTATGGTTGGAAGAACTGAAAGAAAATCTCAAATTTATGAACAATTCAACCTAGAACTACCTCTTACATTTAATTTAAAACAACCTATACAAATGGTAGATTCTAAAAGTTTTTACGGCATTCAATTAGCAGATGCTATTGCAGGTAGCTTTAATTATGCATATAAAAACATTAAAGATAAACAAAATACATTTTCCCTAAAATGGATGAACAAAATCTTTCAAGATGAAAGTATTTTAGCAACTTATTTAGGCGGTGATTATGAATATGCCAATATTAAAAACGCCAGTGCAATGTTGAACTGGCTAACTCTAAATCATATAGTCCAAAAGTGTGATAATGGATTACCAATTTTAGATAATATTAGTGATGAGATTCTTTCCTTAAGACAGCTTATGTTGTTAAATCCCCCTCCAAATGTAACATTGTGGAATATATAAAATAGACAAAATTATTTTTATAAAAATTTTCAAAGAACTATAAACCAGCAATTAGAAAACCCGAGAATTTCGGGCTTTCTAATAGAGCCTTAAAAGCTGTTGTGTGCACATTCAGGGAATGTATTGATCCTCTTAAATTCTATCCCTATAACATTCTTCGCAACGACAGAGTCTATCTGCATCAAATATAATACAACATCCATCACAAATGAGCACTCAGAGGCCACCACCTGTGCACCTACTAGGCATTTAGGCGAAACATCTTTTTATAATAGTCACCAAATTACCTAGTTCTCATCTCATATAAGAGTTTTTGAATTTCATTTGGATCTAAGAACTTAATGATATTTAAAACTGAATCTGGATTAATTTGATAGAAACCATCAATCGAGTAGTTATGAACCGCTACGATAGTAGCGATAGTTGGCCATGGCGTTATAGTAAATAGATAATCATTAAAGTCGTTACGTGATGCTATATTTCCACAATTTTTCCAATCTTTTTCATCTAGAAATACGCTCCCATCAAATATAGGATTTATAGAAGTGTCATTAAGATAGGAATTATGCTTTACATTCCTTGACAATCTTTTTGTTAAAGAAATCAATGGATTTTTCTCGTCACTGTGGAGAGACAGCAAACAATCCTCCACGACATCAAGTACATCATTAGAAATTTGGAGACGAGAAGCCCTTTCAGTTAATTTTTTCAAATCAACCTTAGGTACATTTTGGTATTTGTCTTTTGAAAGAACACCATTTGCTTTTAATGCAGCATAAGTATTGAAACCAAAGAAAGCTGCTATTAACTCAAAGCAGTGACCATAGCAAATATGTAAATTAGATTCTTGTACTGCATCTTTAACTGTATCAGCAAAGTAATCTTTCAGCGAAATAAAATAAGAATAATCAGGCATGAAAACACCCCTAAAATTGAATCATGTATGTGTGCTTTAGTTTTTGTATTGGTGGTTTTTTTATGCAATACAAATGAGGCACACGATTAACTCAAAATAAGGCGCTTCAATTTGTGTTAGATCAAATTCGACCATTTAGGAAGTTAGCTTAACCACTCGCTGGTTACCAAGTCATTGATCTAGAATTATTATGTAAAAAAATTAATTTGATGTAAATATTTTTTGGCAAAATCATACAAAAAGATTTTTTTATTTCAAGCTTATCTACTAATCAATTGTCAATGTACTAAGCTAGTCTCATTGATCCTCTTATTTAACTATACTTAAATGATATAAATTCAGAAATGTCATATCTATTTATATAACATTATACAAGCCCATAAAAAAACCATAAAATATAATAGTTTAGGGATTTTTAAGTCATGTAAAGCTATTTAATTTTATATAAAAATAGACAGATCTGTATATTTTTATTTATTATCATTTACCCAATTCATGAAAATAAAAGGCTTAAATCTTCTAAATTTAAGCCTTAAAAAGCCTCTTATTTCCGCATATATAAAATCAATCAAGACATCCCTAAATCTCTACTTGGCTCCCCATTTCCACCACTCGGTTAGCTGGTATCT
>DALZNT010000162.1:0-5681 GCA_032005505.1 Clostridium sp.
AATGAGGAGGATAAATGAAAATAATAGAAGAAAAGTTCAATCGATATGGTGACCAAGATTACGACAAAGAATATATCAAATGGGGTTTCGATGATCTTGAAAACCAGATCGTTATGGCTGAAAAACTGCAAAGGCTATTTCCCGAGAATTCAACCAAAATTCTGGACATTGCATGTGGAATATCTAGGTATCATCAAGTATGGTTGAAATCAGGTAATGAGGTTACAGGTATAGACATCTCAAAAACTTTCATTGAATATTCAAGAGACTACAACAGAGCTTTTGAAAAGGCAAGTTATTTTGTTTGTGATTTTAATGAATTAAGTTTTGACAACGAATTTGATGTCGTGATTTGGACTGATCCTGTTGGATTAACAGGGGTATCAACAAACCGAGTGTTCAATGCTTTAAAGCCGACCGGTATCTTTATCTATGAGATGTGGAATGAGAATTATTTTAAATACCATACGGATGAACGACATAATGACTGCCGTACTTGGACATATTGCGATGGAATTTATCGTTTGGTACGCCACGAATATAATAGAGCGACCTGTGTTTCGGAACATGAAGAAATAATATTTGATATACCCAATGATACGATGATTCATAATACAGGATTAGGTGCAAAGAATGTAAACAGTTATTGTTATGTACAAATTATGGAGGCTGCAGGTTTTAAGAATGTGCGGTTTGTAAACTATGAGGGGCAACCATTTAATACGGAAAACCAACAGATTAAACAGTTTTTTATGATTGGTGAGAAGTGAATACAACAACGTTAGCTGAAAGAAGTTCTTATTTTAGGAGGAGTCTATATGATATTAGAAAAAGTTATCAATAGAATAGCAATACAAAGTGAATATAAGGATTTGGTTGATAAGTATGTGGATCGTATCCTTAACGAATTCAAAGATAAGATTCATAGCATTTATATGTGTGGCTCGATTCCAAAAGGAACAGCTCAACCTTTTAAGTCAGATGCAGACTTTACTATTGTATGTGCAAATCCCGAAGATATTGATTACGAAAGATTGTCAATGATTAAAGACGGGCTTTTGGAAGAATATCCATTCGTCACTAAGATGGATACGATCATTTGCTCGATTGATGATGTATTAAGTAGACCGAACGATTGGGGTTTTTGGATTAAGATCATTTGTGTTTGTATACATGGAGAGGATATTGGTGAAAAAGTAGCACCGATCATAATTTCTCCAGAATTCATTGTAGACTTAAATACAGATACCAAGGAGGAAGTAGATCGTATACATCGTTCACTTTCTAATGTTAGTGATCACGCAATGAAAACTAGATATATTAAAGGTTACTCTAAGAGATTAATTCGTGCATTATACTCTTTGGTTTTGGAAGATACAGGGGTATGGGAAGACGAAATCATTAAGATGAAGAATGCCATATTAAACTATTGCGATATTGACTCCGCTTTAGTTGAGTATCTGTATGCTTGTTACTTGGATAGCGATGTTTCTGTTGAAGAGTTTCTGGAAATTGCAGATGAAGTATATCACTATTTTGAGAATGCCTTAAATATAATGGCTGCTTCAAAAACTTCCTCTGGCTAACAACATTTTGATAATATTGGTCACTCTGAGAGGCGATTTCGTCGTATAACATAATATTCAAGAAGCGGCTCCTCACGGAGCCTTGGTCTGCTAGACGTATTTTGTGGAAGCGCTTCATCGAAATCGTTCAACTAATGTTGAACATGATATCAATTACAAGAAGAATCCTCAGAACGGAGCGTAGTTATTCTTGGAGAACATTATTCTCAAATTTTGAATAATAAACATGGAGAATATGTGAGTCTAACGCGAGAAGAACACATTGAGTTACTTAAAGAGCGGGTTGAAATGCTAAAGAAACTAAACGATTGGGCAATTCAACTTGGTCCTGCATCTAGAGGATCTAGGGGACTATTTTATGTGCTGGAGAGGTTTCACTTAAATCATAGAGCTGCATTTGCAGATTCGGATTTGGATGAGAAAAATAAAATAGAAGAACAGCTTGAGTCTTTAAACGCCAGGTGTATTTTGCTTACAATCTCGCCCGAAGCCGTAGAAGAAAGAATCAAAAGCAGACAACTCGAAGAATGGATCTATAGAACAGAAGAAGAAGTAAGATCGTAGGTAAGTGAATTATTAAAAGCCCAAAATGTATCAAGACATCAAGCTCAAATCTCAATAGTGCCAACACTAGAAATCAATACAGACGGTAAGGATTGGGATGAGTATGTAAGGATAATCATGGAGGGCAACGACATCGCCTAACCGAATGTTCAAGCATCGTCGCTAGTGCTCCGCGCAAAACGTAAAACTAAACCAGAAGGAGTGATCATTTGATTATTATGATTAATGGGTCATTTGGATCCGGCAAGACATCGACTTCTCAAAAGCTGCAGCCTTTAATACCAAATAGTATGATCTATGATCCTGAAGAAGTTGGATATATGTTGAGAAAAATCTTAACAGAAGAGATCTACTTTGAAGAGGAACGAACTGATGATTTTCAGGATATAGCACTATGGAGAATACTTGTAGTACAGACAGCTCAAGAATTAATGAATAGGTATAAGAAACATCTTATTGTTCCAATGACCATTTATAAGTCCGAAAATTTCAATTACATATTAAATGGATTTAGAAGTATTGATCAAGATACTTTTCATTTTTGCCTCTTAGCATCTGAAGAGACGATCAGAAAACGAATTGAAAAACGTGGAGACAAATTTGATTTTTGGTATCAGGAGCAAACAAAAGCGTCTCTAATTACATTTAAAAATACTGATTTTCAAGAACATATTGACACAGATAATAAAGAAATAGAAGAAGTTATAAGCATAATTTTAAGAAAGATATCAAAAATCAATCTGTAAGCAATTCAATGAAATGACTGATAACAATAAGGGGTGCATAATGGATCGTAAGATTATTCAAACCGCAAAAGAGATTGCAATAACAATTATTCGCGAAGCAGGTCTAATCTCTAAAGAGAAGTTTGATAACTTTGTTGAACTGAGATCTAAAGATGAATTTGGGGATGTAGTTACTGAAGTTGATCATATCTGTGAAGAAATCATTATCAAACAGATACAGAACGTATTTCCAGATCATCAGATACACATTGAAGAGGCAGGGCTTATCGGAGCTGAGCACGATTGGTTATGGTTAATCGATCCTCTAGATGGAACTAATAATTTTGCAATAGGTTTACCTGTTTTTTCGATATCAATTACCTTAATGTACAAAAGAGAGCCTGTTCTTGGAGTGGTCTATGAACCTCTAACAGAACGTTTATTCTGTGATTGGTGAAGGGACAAGCTGCAATAATCGACGAATACAAATGAAGAGTAACCCGAATATTTTCAAAGGAAACATAGGTTGGATTCAAGGTCACAGAGTACAAAACGACCCACAAGCAGTAAAACTAAGACAATACATTGATATTAGATTTAAGCGAATGTTACAATTATGGGCTCCAACGCTTCAATGGTGTATGTTGGCCAAAGGAGATATTGATGGAATTGTTCTGTACAATTCTGAAGGTGATGACTTGTATTCAGGTATCTTAATGGTTAAGGAAGCAGGGGGGCTTGTTATAGATTTTGAAGGAAATAAGTTTAATGGAATGAAAGAAGAACCTTATTTAATTGCATGTCACCCAGACCACAAAGAAGAATTATTGCAAATTGTAAGAGAAGGATTGAGTTAACACTTAGAAGCAATTGGCATGGAAGAGAATTAAACGGACATATCCGTACCGACTAACCGCAATCGCGGCCGTAATCATTGGTCGCTTAAGTCGGTGGGGCGTTGTTGATACAGTGACATTAAGCGCCATTAAAGGAGATTAATTTATGAAAGGTAAGATACTCTTATTATTTTTTATTACGGTAGTGTTTTCAGCTTGCCAAGATAGTAGTCAATCGACTACCTTGAACAGCGAAACTAAATCAAAAGAAACAACTGAAGGTCGATCAGATTCTTCTAACAACCAAGTGTTATTCATGAGTATTGGGAACTATGATTTGAAAGGAGATTTTTATGATGAAATGCTTCAAAATCCTGTAGATCATGATTATGAAGTGGAATTTAATGAGGCTCAAAATTCAAAAGAGATTATTACAACAATGGGATGGGGGGCGTTGGAAAGCAAATATACAGAGATTTGGGATAAAGAGTTGAATCAAATATATAAAAAGCTTCTTTCTAAGTTGGATGAAGAACCAAGAGAAGCACTAATTGAATCGCAGAAAGAATGGTTACAGTATCACTTAAAGGAAACAAAATTTGTAGAGAAGACATTTATTAATAATGGTAACATAGGATCACAAGGATCGGTAAGCCTAGGCACGGTTATACGGGAGAGAATTAGGGAAAGAACAATGCAATTATTTGAATATCGATATTTGTTAGATGGTAAGGTTGAGTTTTTATACCGAAGTAAAAAATAGAGTTGGAATCTGGATCAAAGGTGTTAGGTGATGCTTCGAAGTCAGTAACGGCGCATAACAATATATTGAAGCTGCGGGGATACCATCCATTGGTTGTAATATGTATAATCATGGAAGAACACTAAGGATTGGAAATTGTATAAACCAATTAAGGAGGAATTAAAATGAAATTTATCGTGTCTGCAAGTGTAATCGTTCTCAATGAACATAATGAGATTTTACTCATGAAAGGTCGAAGAGGCTGGGAAATGCCTCAAGGTTGTGTTGAAGAAGGAGAGACTATTAGGCAGGCAGCAGTTCGAGAAGTGAAAGAGGAAACAGGATTGGACATTGAATTAATTAAATTTTGTGGTTTGTATCAGAACATAATGCGCGGCGTATGCAACAATATATTTACTGGAAAACAGATTGGTGGAGCTTTAACTACCAGTGATGAAAGTGAAGAGGTCGGCTACTTTACTCTAGAAGAAGCTGGGCAGATGATAACATGGGGAAATTTCTACGACAGAATTCATTATACATTAGATGAGAAAAGCCATCCATTTTTGATTGAATTTTCAGAATAAGGGCATCCATAAGATCTCAATACATTAAACGTATCGGGTTTGCTCCCTAGGTCCGGCACTAGAAAAGGAGAATCATTTTGCTCGGTAATGAAATACTTTCTCAAGCAGCTAATTCATTTGGATTTGATACTAATTCGTTAAAGTTCGTAAGCAATTCTTGTAATGAAGTATACAGGTTTAATAAAGGGGATAAGGGTTATTTTTTACGTTTATCAGAAAAACCAGTTGAATTTGAACTTAATATTAAGGCAGAAGTCCATTGGGTACGGTATTTAGTTGAAAGAGGCATTCATGCTTCTTTGCCAATCCAGACTTTTGAAGGTGAATTAACTGCTGTATATAAGCACTATGAAAAGTGCTATATTGCGACTGTGTTCGAGGGAGCCCCTGGCATTTTTTTCGATAGCAATCCAGAATTATGGGGACCAAGCTTGTTTAAAACATGGGGCGAAACAATGGGGGCAATGCATCGGTTGACCAAATCTTATGATCCTGGCGATTTGAAATACAAAAGGATGGAATGGGATTTAACACAAATAAACAATCCACATTTACATTTTGGTAGTTATCAAGTACTCCTCAGCAAACTCAGAACAATTGAAACAGAAATGAAAAACCTGCCTAAGGGCGAAGAATCATAT
>DALZNT010000163.1:0-5675 GCA_032005505.1 Clostridium sp.
TTATTAGCTATTCCAAATCCACTATTATCATTATTTAAAATTAATTTTACATTAGGATAGGTTTCATTTAATTTTTCAATTTCACGATTAGGAGAATTATTATCTACAACTATAATCTCATAATTTAAGTTTTTTGTATTTTTTATAACTGATTCTATACATTGTAGAACCAAATTATATGTATTATAATTCACAATTATTATCGAAACATCACAACTTAAAACCATCTTTTAGACTCCAATTACTGAAAAGCAATTTAAAACTCAAGCTCTTTAATCTTAAAAAGCATACTTTTTAGTTTGTCCATCTTAAAAGATAATCCAAACAAAACTTTCACCTTACTTCTCTAGAAGCTTCATTATATATTATTTCGACATACTCCTAAATAAAAGTCTTGTTTCTTTCTTCTATTTTTAAATACTTTTTAAAATAGTAGATCATCAGTCCAGCTACAAACATTTCTGTTGATAGAACCGCGAAACTTGTACCTTTTGCTTGAAATAAATAAGTAAAAATAGTGACCTGACAAACAGCAAAAAGACCAGCTATAACATATATATTTTGGAAAGTTTTCTTAGCTTTTGCACTATCAATATATGCAATCAGACCCATTTGACCAGCCACCCCGCCTATTGCACTAAAGACAGGAACTAGGCACAATATTATCAATAAATTACTTATGCCTTTATATTGGTGCCCAATAAATTTTTCAACAAATGATGAGAAAAGCAATATTGTTAGAGACAAAAATGCCATTAAATATAAACTAAATTTAAATACCTTCCCTATCATATCAAGAGCTAACTGCTTATTATTTGATGCTAAATGAGCAATTTTTGGATAATATACTTGATTAATTGGTGTATAAAATAATAAACTTATAGCTCGAATTATTTTCTCAGCTGCTGTATAAACACCAACTACTACTGGATTTGTGAAAAGGCCTAAAATTACAACAAACAACTGAGTATAAAGTGAAATTGAAGCGGTAGATAAAAAAAATGGAAAACTTTCCTTAATTTCAAATTTCATATCTTGGATTGAAAATTTTTCTAAAATCACTAAATTATTTTTATAAATCCAATAAATTGTGATAATAGAAATAACCATATAAACTGATGAATTTATAAGTATGGCATAAATGTAATCTTGTGCTTCTTTCACAAAATAAAATAAAGACGGTAAAATTAATATTCGACAACACATGCTTAATACAGAAAGAAATCTTATATGCCCAATTCCTTGATAAAACCAAGTAAAAGTAAAAGTATTTCCAATAAGCATTGGTAGAGTACATAAAAGTGCTATTTTATATTCATGAAATTTTGAAATATTTATTATTATTATAAAAGCAACTATACTTATACTAAGTAACACCATCTTAGCAAATACAGTTGAAAAAAAAATGCGACTTAGAGTCTCTTTATTATCTTTATGAACTGCAACTCTTTTTGTTGCGCTCATATTAAAACCAAAATCAACAAATAAAATTAAGAATTGGATTATTGCAGTAGAAAATCCAATTAATCCATAAGACTTGACACCCAATTTAATCATTAAAAAAGGCATCAATAATATTGGTATTAAATAGTTCATACCTTGTAGAACAAACAGATATAATGTATCTTTTTGTTCATTATTAATCTTCATAATTTAAACAGCACCAATTCAATGAATTTAAATGATTTCAATAAACTGTATATTGATATTCAATTAAAATATCAATATACAGATTCAATAAAATCGCATTTGCTAACCTTAAAATTAAATAATAGATTAACAATTCATTTTCACTCTACTCTCGTTAAGCAAGCTATTACTACAAAAGTCAAACTTTATACTTTGGATACAATTGCCTCCTTAATAGAATTAAATATAATTAATTCATAGAAAATAAGGCTATAAAATCATTTAAATAACTTTGCTTCTTCTAGCTTCGATGCAATTTTATCTTTATCGCTTACTAAAACTTGGTCTATATGATTTAAAGGCCAATCAATCGCAACAGATGGATCATTCCAAACAATTGCTCCTTCACTTTCTTTATTATAATAATTCGTAGTTTTATATAAAAACTGTGTATTATCCTCTAAAGCGACGAAACCATGTGCAAATCCAGCAGGAATCCAAAATTGCTTATGATTTTCTCCACTTAGCTCAACACCAACCCACTGACCAAATGTTGGAGAACTTTCGCGAATATCAACCGCAACATCCCAAGCCTTACCTTGTACAACCCGAACCAACTTACCTTGAGCATATGGATTAAGCTGATAATGCAATCCTCTTAAAACACCTTTTTGAGATAAAGAATGATTGTCTTGAACAAATTGGGGTATATCTAATCCACGTTCGTGTAAGGCCTGCTCAAAAGCTTTTTGGTTAAAACTTTCCATAAACCAGCCACGGTCATCGCCAAAAACTTTAGGCTCTAAAATTAAAAGATCCTTAATCTTTGTTTCAATTACATTCATTCTTTTATCTCTATACTTTGAAATATTTACAATTAACTATAAGTTAATATGAGAACATCATTTTTTTTGATGTTCGGCATGTAGTTTAAATAAATATTGACCATAGCCTGTTTTCTTAAAGAAGTTTGCACGTTTAAGAAGCTGCTCTTCATCAATCCAATTGTTATTAAATGCAATTTCTTCTAAACAAGCGATTTTTAAACCTTGACGATGCTCTACAGTTTGAACAAACTGACTTGCTTCAAGGAGTGAATCATGCGTACCTGTATCTAACCATGCAAATCCACGACCTAACAACTCAACATTCAGCTCTTCTTGTTGAAGATAAACATTATTTACATCAGTAATTTCTAGCTCACCTCGGTGTGATGGCTTAATATTCTTCGCAATATCAACAACTTTATTGTCATAGAAATAAAGCCCCGTAACAGCATAGTGTGATTTTGGATGTTCAGGTTTTTCTTCAATACTTAAAGCTTTTCCATTTTCATCAAAATCAACAACTCCGAAACGCTCTGGATCATTTACATAATAACCAAATACGGTTGCACCAGCCGCTTTTTCAGTTGCACGCTTTAGCTGAGTCCCGAAACTTTGGCCATAGAAAATGTTATCACCTAGAATTAAGCAAACATTATCTTCACCTATAAATTCTTCGCCCAGGATAAACGCCTGAGCTAAACCATCAGGAGATGGCTGAATTTTATAAGAAAGCTTTAAACCAACTTCTTCACCAGTACCTAAAAGCTTTTCATAATTAGGTAGGTCTTCAGGAGTAGAAATAATTAAAATTTCATTGATCCCTGCCAGCATCAAAACAGACAATGGATAATAAATCATTGGTTTATCATAAATTGGCAATAATTGTTTTGATGTACCCATTGTAATTGGATATAAACGAGTTCCTGA
The DNA here is from genome assembly GCA_032005505.1 of Clostridium sp. GTDB lineage: Bacteria > Bacillota > Clostridia > Clostridiales > Clostridiaceae > Clostridium_J. The sequence continues at coordinate 3,384 of DALZNT010000163.1, forward strand.
ACCACCCGCAAGAATAATACCTTTACGTTTTACTTGGCTCATTAAATAATTTCCTCTAAAACTTGTGCTACACCTAACTTCCAATTCGGTAGATGTATTTTAAAATTTGCTTGTAGTTTATTTGTATTTAAACGGGAATTTAAAGGTCGTTTAGCTGGAGTAGGATATGCAGTAGTTTCAATTGCATTTACTTTTTGAATTGCTAAAGATTGTCCTTTTTGTTTAGCTAACTCAAATACAAATTGCGCATAGTCGAACCACGAGCATTCACCAGCAGCAGCCAAATGATAATGCCCTAATAGATCTTTTTGTTGCTGAGCACCCATTAATGAATAATACTTTAACGCTTGTGCTGTCACATCCGCAATAAGAGCAGCCCCTGTCGGTGCACCAATCTGATCATGAATGATACTTAGCTCTTCACGATTTGAAGCTAGTTTCAACATCGTTTTTATAAAGTTATTACCATGCGAACCATAAACCCAACATGTTCTAAAGTTAATAAAAGCACAGCCACTTTGCTCAAGTGCAATTTCACCAAGGCGCTTTGTATTTCCATACAAATTAACTGGATCCGTTAAGTCACTCTCAGACCATGCTTTTGTTCCTTCACCATTAAAAACATAATCTGTTGAATAGTGAATGAGTAGAATATGATGAATTTGACAAAGTTCAGCTAGGTTTTTGACAGCGAGATGATTAATTAAATCAGCCATTTCTTGATCTGATTCAGCTTTATCAACCGCGGTATATGCAGCTGCATTTACAATTATATTTGGCTGAATTTTTTCAATAGTCTGTTTAATTTGATCAAAATTAGCTAAATCACCCCTAAAACCATCTAAACTTTTAGAACGATCAAGTGGAATCACCTCACCAAGCGGTTGCAGAGCACGTTGTAACTCCCAACCGACTTGTCCATTTTTCCCGAGCAATAATATTTTCATGGTTATCACTCAAAATTTAGGCTTTTTTGGCCTGATATTGTTGTTGTACCCAGTTTTTATACTCACCGCTTTGTACATTTTCAACCCATTCTTGGTTGTTTAAGTACCATTCAACAGTTTTACGTAGACCTGTTTCAAAACTTTCTTCTGGCACCCACCCTAAATCTTCTTTAATTTTCGTTGCATCAATTGCATAGCGCAGGTCATGACCAGGGCGATCTTTAACATAAGTAATTAAATCAACGTAATGGTCTACACCTTCAGGTTTATTTGGCGCAAGTTCCTCAAGTAACTGACAAATTGATTTTACGACATCAATATTTTTTTGTTCATTATGGCCGCCAATATTATAAGTTTCACCCACTTTAGCTTCAGTAACAACTTTATAAAGTGCACGTGCATGATCTTCAACATATAGCCAATCACGAATTTGATCACCTTTACCATAAATTGGTAAAGCTTTCCCTTTTAATGCATTCAATATCACTAAAGGAATTAATTTTTCTGGGAAGTGATATGGACCATAGTTATTAGAACAATTCGTAATTACTACTGGTAAACCATAAGTACGATTCCAAGCACGTACTAAATGATCAGAGCTTGCCTTACTTGCAGAATATGGAGAACTTGGCGCATAAGATGTCGTTTCATGAAACAAATCATCTGTCCCTTCAAGATCACCATACACTTCATCGGTTGAGATATGATGAAAACGAAACGCTGTTTTTTTATCGTCACTTAAATTATTCCAATAATGACGTGCAGCTTCTAATAATTGATATGTGCCAATAATGTTGGTTTCAATGAATGCAGCAGACCCTGTAATTGATCGATCTACATGTGATTCTGCTGCTAAATGCATAACCAAGTCTGGCTGAAACTCTTTAAATAAAACATCCAAGGCTTTACGGTCACAGATATCAGTTTGAGAAAATTGATATCTTGAATTTTGGTCAACTTCTTTAAGTGATTCTAAATTACCTGCATATGTCAACTTATCAACATTAAGAACATCATTATTAGTATTTTTGATAATATGACGAACAACAGCAGAACCAATAAAACCTGCTCCACCTGTAACTAAAATTTTCATAAAATTCCTATGTTAGTAATCTTTACAGTCGAATATCACTTTGTTCTTTATCTAAAACATATTTTAAATCGTATAAAACATGTTTTTCTTTGCCTAACAAAGCAAATTCCTGCGTAGACATTTTTTTAAACTGGTCATGTGCAACTGCAATAACAATAGCGTCATACTGACCTTTTTTTAATTCCATAATTGGAGCCAACCCATACTCTGCTTCAACCTCAGCACTATCTACCCAAGGATCATAGATATCAA
>DALZNT010000164.1:0-5662 GCA_032005505.1 Clostridium sp.
GGTTGCGTGGTCAAATTGCTCCCTTGCGTTTGAATTATGACGCCTTTGTCGGAGCACCGTTGAAAAAACCAGATCACTTCGAAACAGATGATTACACGACTGGATTTAGCGTGAACTGGACTTATTAATACATCCTCTCCCAATTACATATTTATTTGATTACATAAAAATTTAGTGAGACTTTAAAGTGAATAAGAATCGTTATCGTATTATTTTTAGCCATGCTCGTGGGATGTTTATTGCTGTTGCCGAGATTGTAAAAAGCAAAACCAAGCAAGCAGGGCAAAGTCAGGGGGTATCTGGAACAGATTCGACGACAGTCTCGGTTCTACCTATTCATTATAAGAAGTTAAATCCACTCAACTTTGCTGTGATTGGCTGTTTGGGAGCATTGGTGATTAGCTTGCCAATGAGCAGTGTGGCTGAAACCCAGATTAGTGCAGATAAAGGCGCGCCAACATCGCAGCAGCCAACAATGAGTTTTGAAAGTTTTTACACAATTTTAAGAGAATGGAGTCAATTCCTCAAGACAGAACCAAACGAGACAAATATCGTGGAATTTGAGTGTTAAATTTTTATTTTATGATTCTATTCCTGTGCCTGAAATCCCTATTTATTTTAAGGTTGGATGAAAATGATAGATTTCATACTAAATTTATTTATGATGAAAGTTAATATTAACTGTTGATATTTAGTTTTTTAAATATAGAGCATGTCTAAATTGACATGCTTTTTTATTTCATGAAGGTTTTTTAGCCGAAGTAATTGATGGAAATAACATCGCAATTAAACTCTTCAATCAAAGTGCAGCGGTTAGCTATAAAGTTAATGATGCGATCGAAAAAACAGGAATTGACCCTGCAATAGCAGGATTAGCTTTATCTTTAGCATTTGGTGGACCAGTTGGTTTAGCTAGAGATTTAATAACCGATACCTTAGTAGGAGAACCGCTAGCACAGGGTAGTGATGCACTGAAGAATGAAGTTACAGCGGTTGTGAGAGATACGAGCTATGACACCGTTTCTGGCTATACTTCAAATAGTACAAAACAACAACTATCAGGTCTGACTGATCCGGCATCGCAAACAGCCTTACAAGTTTCTGAGCAGCTACAACGCACTAAAGATGGTGTAAGTTTCTTAGCGAGTGTAGTGTTAGGGGCTGGTGGTATTGCAAAGGGGAAAGGTGGGGAGAATATTACTGATAATCCGAAATCTTCAAGTCAAGAACTTTCAACTATTCATGCTGATGCAGGTTCTAAGGGGAATTGGGATCCTGTATTAAACAAAACTATTCAACCTAATACCCGTTATGAGTTATCAAATGGTCATACTTACATAACAGATAATCATGGTCGGGTAAATCAAGTTGAAGGGGAACTCAAGTTAACAACTATGGATAGAAATACATACCAGCAAAATTGTGCAGGTAAATGTGTTAATGCGAAAGGAGATGATGGTGGGCATTTAATTGCCTCGTCATTAGGCGGTGCGGGTGATAAAATTAACCTTGTACCGCAAGCCAGTACACTTAATCGTGGAGACTGGAAAGCGATGGAGCGACAGTTAGCAAATGAGTTAAAAGTTGGGAAAGCTGTTAGTGTTAAAATTGATGTAGGTTATCCTAATTCATCTTCGGCAAGACCAAACGAATTTAATGTAACAGCCGTTATTGATGGTGTGAAAAAGACTTGGGAGTTTGATCAATGAGTCAACAAATTGAAAATAGATTAGTCATTGAGGCATATCAAGCAATTGCTCAAGAGATTTTAGCTTTTGTTGGGAAAAACTCTTGGGATGAGGCTGGCGCAACATATGAAATCTTTGGAAAAATGATTAGTAGTACATGGTGGTCAAAATATAATGGAGAGTTAGACCAACTTGGTAATGATATTCCTAGAGATGTTCGTAAATTGGCTAAGGAGAAAATTTATTTTCTTAGAAAACATTTATTTGATTTAACAGGCGATCGTATCTGGGGATTAACTTTTACACTATACCCAACAGGGAAATTTAATATCCAATATGACTATAACAAGCCAGAAGGTTATGAGGAAACTGATGAACTTATTGCTGGTGAAGAAATAAATAAGAGTTTTATGCAAAAGTAAACGTGTTTATTACTAGATTAAAAGCCATATAGATATTTAAAAAGCCTATCAATATTAGATAGGCTTTTTTTATAAAATACACTAATGGCTTTGAAATTGAAGGGAGATACTCAATCACTACAAGCTGTTGCAACAGGTACCCAAGGTTATCAAACCTATAATGATATAAAAGGTGCAACATGTAGGTTGGCAGACTCCAGGAAAAAAGTGAGAAAGGAGTAGTGGGGCATATTTTGTTAGGTGATATTTCTCTAATCGATCTAAAGAAAAAGTTCGATAAACAATTTTTAAAGAGTGATTTATCTATGTTAAGAGGTGAAGATTTTTTTATTGAAGATTTTTTTGAAGTAGCTGAGGAATTAAACATTTTTTATAGAGAGCTAGATATTAGTAAAAGTGAGAATTTTTATGTTCAAGTTTTTGAAAAATATTTTAGGAAACCGCCTGCTTTAAATGATTCCGAACTCTGGCAGGAATTAAAAAAAGAGACAGAGGGTGCACATTTGCCTATGGGAGCTTCTCAAATGGAACGGCTTTTTGAGTTTTGTAATCCTAAAAAACAAGATTTATATATATTTTTTGATTTTTTTTACTGTAAAAAAATATTTAATTTTAAAAATTTTAATGATTTGTCAAGAATTTTTGAAAATACATATAATTTTAATTTCTACATTGTTGGTGAAGATTTTTTATTTGCTTGGTGTAAAGAAGAAACGATATTTGGAGCTGGGGCAGCTGAAAGCTGGGTAAAATGTTTGCAGGATAAGTGGTAGCTTATTTGATTTAACTGTATGCAATTAACATGCAAATGAAAAATTTTTAGCGAGATCGTAAACTGATAGAAGGAACGAAATAAATTTTTATTAAGGCATGTAAAAACAAAAACATATCGAATGGTAAATAATTATGTATTTAAGTCAAATAGATAAAATGTTGATAGGTGATTTAGATTTGCAGTTTGTTATGCCTTGGGAGTTTGAAGATCTTAACCCGGAAGCTTTTAGGGAATTTAATAGGAAATTATATGCTCATAGATTTGATCTTGATTATGAAAGTTATAGTGTAGATAACGATATTGACTTACATTTGAGTAATTATTATTCAAATTGTGAAACTAATAAGTTAATTCCATCCAATTGTTTATTCAAACTTGTTGAATATATGTTAGTAGTACTTGAATCTAGGAGCTTTACATCTTTATTTTCTAATTGTGTGGAATTTTATAATACTAAATATAGTAATGAATATTTAACCTTCTTTTTAAATTTATTTAGCACATCTAAAAGTGAAGTGGCGAAGGATAATTTGAGAATGTATATCACAGAAATTTTTGATGATAAGCGTTACTGGGCAAATAATGAACTTTTTGATGATAGTCTACTTTTCGAAGAAAATTTACAGCAATTACAAATAATAAGGGCAATGTAAATATTCTCCTGAGCGTCAGTGCGGTTGTATTGAGCCGCACAGAAAGTGAAGTGAATTAAATAAAAGTAAGATAAGTAGGGTAACTCTATAATCAGCAGTGTAAACTAATTTTCACGTTTATTATTGGTGTTAGTCTCAATATAGTGCATATTTTTGTAAGAGTAATGTTGAAAATTTAACTCCGAGTTTAATTTTAATGGTAGTAATGACTTTCCCCAAAAATATTGATTTAGATAGCGTAGCTCTTTTATTTAATTGACTGCGATAATCAGTATGAGTACTGAAGATAAGGATAAAAAACAATCTAAATAGTAGTATGAAATTTTATTAATAGGGTATTCTGAAACAGTATACCTTCTAATAAGGATGATAATAAATGATATTTTAAATGTGTCAATAAAAAAATAGAGAAAAATTAGGAAATAATGTTAGTGATTTGGTCGAAATCTAGCTGATGCAATTGATAGAGAATACGTATTAGCTCAAATTGAAAATATTGTAAGAAATCCTGATAAAGTTGGAGGAGGAACATTTTTAGAAAAAGTCTAATCACTACAAGAGGTGCGGTCCAATTTAGAATAAAAGGCTAAGATGTTGTTGTAACTAAACCTGAAGGAACTTTTGTTACTATATCAAGAAATGGAATTAATAATCCTTCAGTTAAGCAAGTATTAAATGGAGCTAAATAATGAAAAATTTAGATTTTCTAAAGGGAAAACTACTAAAAGATGTGTTTGGTTTGGTATATGTTGAATATAACATAAACATTGAAGATTTGGATGAAAATAATATTCAAAAGATTTTATTAAATTTCGAGGGAAGAAAGATTTTAATAGAATGTGATGAAGTAGGTGTTGGTCTGAAAATCAATATTGATAACCCTATGCTTGAAGAGGTAGATATGGGAGAGTATGGTTTTTTAAAAGTAATTAATATTAGTAATAAAAAGGAATTTAATGAGACTATTGGAATAAGATTGTGTAATATTAAAAATATCATATTTGAGGAAAATAATGTCGGTTTTGAATTGGAGTTTTTTAATAAACGAAGTAAGGTATTTATTAATTTAGGAGATGAGTTGTATCTGTTTGATGGTATACCAAAAGCTTTGTGTGATGAAGGCTATATTGTTGAATAAAATAGAAATATTTCAGCCTGAATGTCAAGATTTCCCTAGAACACACTGAACTAAGCCACAGAAAAACAGTAGCCGACAAACTGAGTCTCGGATAGGGGCTTAGTCTATGAGAAGTGTACAAGCATTTTTTAATTTATAGATTATTTACATAAATTAATGGAATTAGATGAGAAATAATGATTTTTGGAAATAAGAATACCTTCGCTTTATTTATTGAGCCTATTGTATATATTGAAAGCATGCGGGATTATGATTGCTTTTGTGGGTTTTATATAAAAGGGAATAAATATAGTTCGGAGTCTACTCAAATGTTATATACGCAAAAAGAGTCAGTAAAGGTGGGAGCTCTTTGTAATGTTATTGATTCCGAAAAATACTTCTTTATGGACGTAAAGGAGTGTTTTAAAGAGATGCTATCAATTCGATATTTGAACTTTATAGCAGAGAATGAAGCTGAGTATATGGCTAAAGAGTGGATTTATTATGATTATAATGAATTTATTTATAGCGCTAATTTAGAAAGTAGTTTGTTTGGGGAAAATAGATATGATTTATTTTGTATTGGATATAAAGGCGAGGTAAGGTTAATTTCTTATAAAATAGCTAATACATATTTCTCTCTAAAAGATTTAAAACAGTATGAAATAAATGAGTGCTTTATTAAGAAAAATGAACTAGAAAAGATGGTTAATGAAATTGAGCATACCTTTCTTAATTAAAAAATATCATGCTCTCTAATCTTTATTGAATAATAAATTGGAAAGTTGTAAATAATAGGTTGTAAATTGAAATGATAGTAAAATATTGTGATGATTTTTTATACAATGGGATGTTGTTTATCCATTAAAAAATAATTTAGATCTTGGAATATTTAACTTTTGGATTAATGATACATGTTATCCAGCAAAGGGAATAAATATTACATTAAAATGGCTTTGTTGCACAAAGCTATTCTTGAAGGCTTCTTCAGTAATATAATTTCCAGA
>DALZNT010000165.1:0-5656 GCA_032005505.1 Clostridium sp.
CACCTCAAATAGCCGGTGCTATTATCTCTGGAGCATATTTTGGAGATAAAATGTCGCCTCTATCAGATACTACGAACTTAGCTCCAGCAATGGCAGGAACAACTTTATTTGAGCATATTAAACACATGATTTACACTGTTACTCCTAGTATGATTATTGCTCTTGTCGTATTTGGTATTCTTGGACTCAAGTATGCTGGAAAACCTTTAGATACATCCTTGCTTAATGAGATTTTTGCAGGACTAGAAGCATCTGGTTCTCTTAATCCCATACTATTCCTTCCACCAATTTTAGTTATTATCCTTGTAGTTAAAAAAATTCCTGCAATACCTGGTCTACTTTTAGGAGTTGTAGCTGGAGCTGTATTAGCAATTGTAATACAAGGCGCTAACTTTGGTGATATAGTAAATGTTCTTAATGATGGATATGTTAGTGAAACAGGAGTTGCCATGGTTGATGAGCTTTTAACTCGTGGTGGGCTTCAAGGAATGATGTTTACGGTATCCTTAATTATGTGTGCTATGGTATTTGGCGGAGTTATGGAGCAATCAGGGATGCTTGGTGCATTAGCTGAAAGTCTATTGATATTTGCAAAAGGAACGGGTTCCCTTGTTTTTGTAACAATTTTATCTTGTTTCTTAGTTAACGTATTAGCCGCTGACCAATATCTTTCAATAGTAATTCCAGGTAGAATGTATAAAGATGAATTTGCTAAACGAGGTCTTCATCCTAAGAACCTATCAAGATGTTTAGAAGATTGTGGAACCCTTACCTCTCCATTCATACCTTGGAATACCTGTGGAGCATATATGTCAACAACATTAGGTGTTTCACCTCTTGCATATGCACCATATTGCGTATTAAACTATGTAAATCCTATAATTTCAATTATCTATGGATTCACAGGATTCACAATGGAAAAATTGCAACCTGTAGAAAATACATCTGAAAGTTAATATAGTTAATAAAATGGCCTGCCAAGTCACTCAACTTGGCAGGCCTTAAATTAATTATAGATATACAACTATACTTCTAAATATTCAATCATTATTTACATATAATATTTACAGTCTTAATTTACATATGCTAGACTATTCTTATCCAACATACGGATAAGATTTTTTTTATAACCAAAATTAAAAAAGAAAAATCAAAAATATTATCACATTTAAAAATAAAATCTTATGTCAAATACACTTATATAAAGGAGGATAATAGACAGCTATGAAAAAATGGAAAGAAATAAAAAAAGACGGCTATAATCTCATCTTAAATGAAGGTGGAGAAACCATAGCATATTCTCCCCTTTCAGACGTTAACATAATTGAAGAGGATGGATTTGCCTTTAAAAACTTAAGTAAAAGTGGGAAATTAGAAAAGTATGAGGATTGGCGATTACCTGTAGAGGAAAGAGCACAGGACTTAGCCTCTAAAATGACCATAGAACAGATAGCAGGTTTAATGCTTTATAGTGCACATCAAGCTGTTTCTACTGGAGATGACTTCTTCTCTAAAGCCTTTGCAGGAACTTATGATGGTAAAAAATTAGAAGAATGTGATGCAAACATAACTGACTTAACTGATGCACAAAAAAACTTCCTACTTAATGATAACTTAAGACACGTATTATTAACTGTAGTAGATAACGCAGAAACAGCAGCTGTATGGAACAACAATGCCCAAGCCCTTGTAGAAAAAATTGGTCTTGGAATACCTGTAAATACAAGCACAGACCCTAGACATGGTGCCAATGCTGATACTGAGTTTAATTCTGGAGCTGGCGGAGATATCTCTAAATGGCCAGAACCTCTTGGACTTGCAGCAACCTTTGACAGCGAATTAGTTAGAAATTTTGGACACATAGCCTCTAAAGAATATAGAGCCCTAGGAATAGCAACTGCTCTATCTCCACAGGTTGATATTGCTACAGAGCCAAGATGGATGAGATTTAATGGAACCCTTGGAGAAGACCCAATTTTATCTAGAGATTTAGGAGAAGCTTACTGTGATGGCTTCCAAAGTTCCTATGATGAAAATGAAGTAAAAGATGGCTGGGGCTACGAAAGTGTGAATGCAATGGTAAAACACTGGCCAGGTGGAGGAAGTGGTGAAGCTGGACGTGACGCTCACTATTGCTATGGTAAATTTGCAGTATATCCAGGCAATAACTTTGATGAGCATTTAATCCCTTTCACTGAAGGTGCCTTTAAACTAAAAGGAAAAACTAAAAAAGCTTCTGCCGTAATGCCTTATTATACAATTTCCTATAACCAAGACAAGAAATATGGTGAAAATCTAGGAAACTCTTATAATAAATATATAATAAATGACTTACTAAGAGAAAAATATGATTATGACGGTGTAGTTTGTACAGATTGGCTGATAACTAAAGATAACCATGTAATTGATGCCTTTATCTCAGGTAAGTGCTGGGGTGTTGAAACTCTTTCTGAGGAAGAAAGACATTACAAAGCCCTACTCGCTGGAGTAGACCAATTTGGAGGCAACAATGAAGTTTTACCAGTAATTAAGGCCTATGAAATGGGTGTAGCTGAGTTTGGTGAAAACTTTATGCGTAAGAGATTTGAAAAGTCAGCAGTAAGATTACTTCTTAATATATTTAGAACAGGACTATTTGAAAATCCTTATGTGGACCCTGAAAAATCTAAAGAAATTGTTGGTAATCCTGAATTTATGCAGGCAGGCTATGAGGCACAGCTAAAATCTATAGTAATGCTTAAAAACAAAGCCAACCTCCTTCCAATAAAGGAAAGAAAAAAGGTTTATATTCCAAATAGAAAGATTAAAGAAAGCAAGGATTGGTTTGGAAATGTAATTCCAGCCCATGAGAAATATCCAGTTAATAACGCTATTGTTTCTAAATATTATGATGTGGTTGAAAATGCAGAGGAAGCTGATTTCTCTATAGTATTTATAGAATCACCTAAAACTGTTGGTTATACAAAGGAAGATGGCTACTTACCAATCAGCCTTCAGTATAGACCTTACACCGCTGTATCTGCAAGAGAAACTAGCATAGCAGGCGGAGATCCCCTAGAAGAATCTACTAATAGAACTTACCTAGGCAAAACTAACTATGCCAGCAATGAAGCTGACTTAGATATAATATTAGATACTAAAAAAGCTATGGAAAATAAACCTGTAATAGTATCTCTAAATATGAGCAACCCAACTGTAGTTGCAGAATTTGAAGGCTGTGTAGATGCCATAATTGCTGACTTTGGAGCACAGACTCAAGCTATAATGGATATAGTAAGTGGAGTTTCAAACCCAAGTGGGTTATTACCATTTAATATGCCAGCCAATATGGAAACAGTAGAAAATCAATGTGAAGATGTACCACATGATATGGTATGCTATAAAGATGAATTAGGAAATGTATATGACTTCGCTTATGGTCTTACCTTTGATGGAGTTATTAATGACTGGAGAGTAGAAAAATATAAAAAATCCGCTCTTTAAGCTAAGTATTTCAAGGTAAATGCTCAATATATATCTATATTCTTAAAATATAGTTTTTTCTATAAACCTTTGAAAGAAACTGCGTAGATTCTTATCTATGCAGTTTTTTTCATTAAATTACATTCTTTTTGGAAAATAAGTATTATTTTTCAAACGAAACTGCATAGGTGTTTCATCTTTAACTTTTTTAAATACTCTTTGAAAGTGACTTTGTGATGAAAAATTTAGATGCATTGTAATTTCTACAAGACTTTTATTGGTGAACTGTAAAAGTCTTTGAGCTTCTAAGATTTTTTCATTTAATATATACTGTGAAAGTCTAACCCATATCATTATGTATTTCTATTCTCTTCAATCAAATGCCCTAAATTCCGTGTAATTCTTGATATACCCTATAAACTTTTTAGTTCTTCTACAATTCCTTGAAATTCTAGGTTTTCTTTCAATGTATCAAAGGCAGGTGTGTTAATTATTGCCTCAGCAAGATGTTGTTTCAAAAATTCAGAAGTTTCATCTCGTGAAGATTTAAATTCCATATTATTAAAAAATCTACTACTGCTTAACCCTTTACTTCCATCTTCTATAATGGAATGTACGAAATTCACATAACGCTTTAACATCTCAATAGCCTTGTCCTCATTATGATTGCGAGCATACAATTCTGCCATTTGTAAGGCACAGGCTTCTCCATCATCTTGAACTTCAAATAAAGTATCTAATTTAATTATAGTTTCTAGGTAAAACTCCGCATCCTCCATATTAGACTTTTTTTCTGCAAATCTTGATAAACTTTGAAGTACCATAGTAGCAGTTTGGATATTCTGAAGAAGCAGCTGTTGATATAGTTTCTTTGAAGCATCATCTTCCCCCTTATTGCTATAGATAGTTGCCAATAAAAACATGGTATCATTTGCTTTTGGATTAAGCCTTTCTGCTGTTTTTAATGCACTATCATAATCTTCCATCATAATATAAAGAGTAGCTAGAATTTGAAATGACGCTTCTCTTACATCAGTATTTGATGATTCACTTGCTTCTTCCAACACTTCACAAGCACGCTTTATCATACTCTTGCTTACCTCTTCATCATCCCTAAGCAAAATAGTATATCGCCAATAAAGAGACGCAATTATTAATTTTAACTCTGCCACATTAGGATACTTTTTTAGTTCCTTTTCACAATATTCATATGCAGCAAAGTAATCTCCTTTTAAAAACTCCTGCTCGCAAATCCCAGTTATATTATTTACTTCTTTCTCAGTAAGCTTTGAATTAAATTCCAAAAGTTCATTTATGTTTGTATCTAGCAGACGAGCCAATGGTCCAAGCAAAGTTATATCAGGATAAGTATTCCCACTTTCCCACTTTGAAACAGCCGCTTTTGATATACCTATTGCATCGGCAACTTGTTCTTGTGTAAGACCTTTGACTTTTCTTAACTTTTGTATTACTGACCCTATATTTATCTCCATATTAGCACTCCTTAACTTCTTCTTGATATTTTAATTATATAGCCAGAAAAAAATTGTTACAATGGAGTCTAATTCAACTTACACTGTGAATTTGTATCCTATTGGTTAACATTGCTATCTGTACTATATATCTCTTATTCTTTTAATGTTCGCATGTCCATTCTTTATTCTTTCTTTGCTTAATGAAATAAAAAACTACCGCGTATCCATTTCTGAATACTACGGTAGTTTAAGAAATTATTCACCTTCAGTGTCTTTTATTAAGGCATTCTATGTTGCAAAAACTTTATTCTTCAATAAATTTCATCAATTCTTCGTTAAATTTATCTCGCTGGTCATAGAAGGTCCCATGACCACTGTATTTAAATGGTATAAGTTTTGAATTTTTAATACCTTGCTTTTGTACTTCACCAAGTTCAAATGGAACAACTTTGTCATGAATGCCATGAATAATTAAAGTTGGAACATTTATTGTTCCTAAATCTGAAAACAGTACTTCCTCTAACCAAGTATTTACAATGGCCGCAGTTGCCCACCCTGCTGCCTGTAATCCCAATTGAAAGAACCAATCAGCGAATGGTTGGGTTATATTCTGAAAGAAAAATATATTTCCGAAATCGCTCAGCATTTTAGGACGATCAGTATATGTTTCCGGAATAAATTTGATTATATCTTCTTTTTCTGCACCATATGGAAAATTG
>DALZNT010000166.1:0-5655 GCA_032005505.1 Clostridium sp.
ACTAGTTTTTTGTCTGCAAATATATTATCATCAAGAAAATATAAATGTCTGCCCTTCATACTTTCTATCTCTTCTAAAATTCTATCTACTTTATATGTAAAAAATGATTTTCCACCCTTATAAAATGAGCTTACATAACAAAAAGAACATCTATTAGGACATCCTCTTGAAAATGTCATAGAATTTTGGACTAAATATTTTTCATTTTTAAGCAAATCTCTTCTTGGTAATGGCAAATCATCTAAGGATACCTGTCCTTGTTCATAGAAAGGCTTAATCTTCCCCTCTTTAAAATCTTTTAAAAACTCCGGAAAACTTCTTTCTCCTAACCCTAGCAACACACTATCAGCATGTTTTTTTGCCTCATTAGGTAATGAGGTTGCATGAATGCCACCAATAGCAACCTTTATCCCCCTGCTTCTATAGGTATCTGCAATTTGATATGCTCTATAAGAATTTGTTATATAGCTTTCAATACAAACCAAATCTGGTTCATCATCTAAATTAACTTCCTCTACATGCTCGTCAACTATCTCTATTTCATCTGTTTCATCACATAATGATGCTAACGTTGCTAATCCTAAAGGTGGAAACAATGAATATTTTATAGGTCTCCAATATGGACTTTTTGCCTCCTCTAATGCGGGCAAAATAAACTTTATTTTCATTATAAATATTCCCCTTTTTTTGTTTATTTTAAACATAACCCTCTATAATGAACTTATTGTATAATATTTCAATTATATCATTTTAAAGTTAATTTTCCAATTTTATAGGTAAAGCCCAGAAATAGTAACTTTAAGTGAAATTAATTAGCTACTAATCATTTATTTAAATCATATATAGACTCCTCTATTGCTGTAGTAAGTTTTCTATATGCTCTTAGATTTTTATGAGCCCATAAATATGTGTAGCCACAAATATAATCCTTAACGTCTTTTACAAAATTACTTATATTGTCCCATTGTGACTTTATGACAAGGATATTTTCTGCACTTCTAACCCCCAAGTCAATCTTAAATGGATAAACTGGGGGGGTGATTTATAATTAAAATTTGAAATCAAGAAGTCTAATTTTTGACGCTTACATTTGTTGGAATCTTTTCCACATAAAAAAGCCCTATGCTTTGCATAAGGCTGGTACTTGTCAATCACTGAGTCTACGATATTATTGTTCTAGAATCTTGTTTTTATAATTTGCTAACAAGAGAATTTATCAAATTGCAATTATCTAAATTTAATATCTACGCATCTATACTTATCATCATTATTACTAGCTGTATACACACCTTGTCGTTCTATCCCTAACTGTGCTTCATTGTTATCTATAGATGAATCTGGTGCAATAAATACTAGATCGTAGTCATATTCAATTGCTGGTTCTATTTCAACTCTAAAAAAATCCTTTCTACCATACTCTTCTAATTTGCTTGCTGATACACACTCACAATAATCACCTACACGAGTTTCAGAATCCCTTAATACAATTAGCTTCATAGAATTCAAATATAGTTCTAAAGTTTCTTCTTCATTATTCACAATGCTAACATTTACTACTACATAGGAATTATCCCCTAGCACGTCCCCATTTTCATCGAAGCTATAACTTTCATAATCTACCGGTGCATAAAAATCTCCTCGTTTTTTTCCATATGTTACTGAATTCACTTTATAAGTATATGGGCCAAATGTAACTTCTTCACCTATTTGGTATAGCCTTAAAGGGCTCTCTTCTCTATTATTTTGTTCTTCGTTATTTTTATCTTTATCAGGTGTTTTATTATCCGTCAAATCATTATTAATCTTACTTTGATTATTCCATACATTTTCCTCTAACAAATTAGATGCTTTAGATATACCAATATAAATAATCCCTATAATCATTACACTAATTACAATATTAAAGATAATTCTTCTTATCCTAAACTTCATAATCCACCTCGTTAAAACTAATCTTAATTTAAAAGTTTATTTAAACTTCAGATTAATATATCTCTTTTTATCTTCACTCTCTTCTAATGAAGAAATTTCTTGCCTATCAATTATTAGAGTGGCATCATTATTAGCTATAGACGTATCAGGTGCTATAAAGACAAGCTCATAATTATATTCTTTTCCTGGTTCGAGTTCAACTCTAAAGAAATCCTTTCTTCCAAAGTTTTCTATATTCTTTGCAGATAAACACTCACTATGATCTTGAATTCGTGTTTCTAAATCTTTTATTACTGCAAGACTCATTGAATTCAAATAAAATTCTAATATTTCACCATTATTATTTTCTATCACTATATTTACTATAATATAAGAATTTTCATCTATTAATGTGCCTTCATTATCAAAAGTATATAAATCTGACCAATTTATTGGGGGTGGAAAATCTACTGCTTGTTTTGAAGTTTTTACAGAGTTAACCTTATATGTGATAGGACCAAAAGATACTTCTTCTCCCATTTCATATTTCACTTTTTTTACTACTTCTTCCTCTATGATTTCATCCTCTTCAATCGTATCATTTTTTACGTCTTCAATTCCCTCTTTATTATTCCATACATTTTTCTGTGGAAAAGTACCTATTTGGGATATACCTATATAAATTACGCATATAACCATTACGATTAACAATAGATTAAAAACTATTTTTCTCATATTTTCTTTAGGATTCCTTTCTTTTACTTTTATACAATCTAGATGATTAATCTAAATTAACAAACTTTTTTAAAGGATAAATTTCAAGTACTAAGTTAAACTGTAAATCTTCAATATTATCCCAAGTTTTCCTTTCAAATTGAAAATCAAACATTTCATATGGTAGCTGCAGAGTAATTTCTTCTTTAGGATTCAACTCTACATAAGGCCTTTTCTCTCCACCATTTAAAACATTAAAAATCTCATAATTTAATCCATTATGCCAATCAAGTGTAGCTGCCTCAAAGTAATCGCTCTCTACACTTTTACTTTCATTGCTATTATTTATAAAATTCACAGTTGCCACAATTGCTTTTCTTTGGTATTCTTCATAAAATTTTGACTCTTGTAAATCCATATTATTAATTTCATCATTGTCTATTAATCTAACATTTTCAACACTTATCTCAATGCCTCTGTATTCTACTTTATCTCCTATTCTATACTCTTCTTCTTTTGCCTGAGGATACTGATTATTTATGTCCTTATACTTTACCCCCATAATTACAATTAAAATTATTACGGTGATAATTATAGTTAATTTACTTTTCTTCATAGTTATCACCTACTTCAGTGTTAAACTTAGACTTCACTCTCCCATTTTCAATATAGAATATCTCATCTGACAAAAAAGCTAACTCTTCACTATCGTGACAAGAAATAATAATTAGTGACCCCTCATCTCGATATTTATGTAGAATTTCTCTTAAGATAATTATACTGTTTTCATCAAGTGCATTAGTAGGTTCATCTAAAATAATAATCTTTGGATCTTCCATTATTGCTGCAGCGATTCCTAACTTCTGCTTCATTCCTAATGAATATTTTTTATACTTTTTCTTTTCATTTGGATCTAATCCTACAAGCTGTAATATTTCTAAAATTTTCTCGTCGTTTATTTTTCCTTGTATTTGAGATAATACCTTTAAATTCTTAAAGCCAGAATAATTAGCAATAAAACCTGGAGTTTCAATTAAAGCTCCAATGCTATTAGGAAAGGAAATGTCTTTACCAAGGACTTGTCCATCAATTACTACCTGTCCTTCTGTAGGTAAAATAAGACCACATATAGCTCTCATTAACATAGTTTTTCCAGATCCATTTTTTCCTTTTAGACCATATATTTTCCCACTAATCATTTCTATATTTATATTATCAAGTATTACATTACCTGAAATTTTTTTTGTCAGATTTTTTATCTCTATATCCATTTGATACTCCCCTAACTTATTAAATTTATTAAAAATATTATTTATGAAAAATATCAATTCTCTTGATTTTATGGTTTCCTAAAAGAATTCCTCCTACTGATAATAATATACAAATTACAATGCCAGTACTTCCTCTTACACCCTCACTGCCAAGACAAATACTACTTCTCAATATCATTAGATAATTACCTATAAAAATAGAATTACAATAAAATGGGGTTAATACGAGCATTGTAATAATAACCATATTACCAATGATTGAATTGGTATACAACGAGATAACTAGTTGTATCAATGAAAGAGTAATAGATGCTATAATTGGAAGCAGTAATCCTACTACTATTATCTGCACACTACTGAAGTTACTAACTTCTAATCCAGATAATATAAAGTTTAATTCTTGTGAAGGAACCAATTGTAATCCACCTTTAAAAATCGAAAAGGCTATAATAACTATAATGGCAATACCATAATAAATTAATACATTAAATATTACCCATAAACATTTACTTAACCACCATTGTTCTCTACTTTTAGTTCTAATTAAAACTTGCATACCTGACTCATTCAAATCCCTTAATGGAAAATATCCAATTATAATACTTAAATATATGTTTATAAGCAACCATTGTGGTAATTTATCTTGTAATTCAACTGCATTTCCACTAAATACACTCATACCCCTAAACATAAATAATATATAGTCTGCAAATTCAATATTTTTGCTAATTGTAACTGATAAAATTTTTTCAGCTCTCACTTGAAACATACTACATAAGAAAACAAATATTATGACTGCAACAGCATATTTCTTCCACTCCTCCATCGTACCCTTAAAAAAATCATATTTAATCTGAAGTTTTATGTGATTATTGTATTCTCGCTTTTTAAGTTTACTGTATTTCTCCATAGAATTCCTTTCTTTTTCCAAGTGGTATTCCTAATATAGTTAAAATTGCTATTAAAAATAACCCATATAGAAAACAAATTAATAATACTCCTGAATTATTTATCACTTGATAATCTATACTTACAACTCTGTAAAAAAGTGGAATCGTAATCTCTAAGACTCCTATTGAAACAATAACTATCCAACTTATTATCTTGTTATTTGTTATCCAATATATTAATAATGAAATAATAGATATAATGAAAATCCTTATACTTGAGCAAACTAAAAATAAAATTATTACATCTTTTAAATCTATTGTATTACATACAACCTTATTTACTCTAAAATAAATGCTATTAACACTACTCCAATTTATATAGTATCTAGTCATTAAACCACTAGCAAAATATGTACATATAGAAATCCAAATTGAAGCAAGAATAGATATTACGCCAATTTTCAACACTTGTTTCAGCCATATTAAAGCTCTGCTTTTTTGTTTCAATACTGTATTAATATTAAAATCATTCTTATTTAGATTAAAAATAAGAAAATTAGTTAATATAGCTATCTCTATTCCAAAAAACCAATATACTGAAGTATAAATATATCCATCAGCAACACATTGAATTTGATTTATATATATTCCATTTCTTATGTGAAACATTATTATTACAGCCATACTTATCATGTAAAACAGAATAAATTTAATATTACATCTTATATTTAATATAAACTCCTTTGTCCACTGTTTTAAATTAGTAAATATCTTCTTTCACTCCCTCAAAATAAAATATCCCAAATGTTAGCAGTAGCAAAACTAAAATTTCAATTAGTACAATATAACCATTACAAACTTCAAAGCCT
>DALZNT010000167.1:0-5569 GCA_032005505.1 Clostridium sp.
ATCCATCTTTCTATATACATATAATAACATATTTTCAAATACCATACTATTCACTTTTAAAGAACATATTTCATTATCTATTTGCACTTTAATCAGGTTTTGAAGCAAAGCTTATTCTCATAACCTATCTTAGTTTATTGCACCCAGATAAGCTTTGGTTCTGAAATTTGTATAATGCTGCATCTTTTCACCATTAAGGATAAGCTGATTTCCTAAAACTCTTTGCTCTGTTTCAGCATAAGGAGTTCTAAATGGATTGCTATAATGCGCATAATTAAATCCGTTACTCAAAATCGAGTTACTTTCTGTGAGCTTCACCCGATAAAAAACATAGCCACGCTGGGTTTCTGAGCCAAAGGGATAATTTACGGCACCAGTAATTTGGCGAGACTGGTTTGAACCTCCGAACCAATCTACTGTAGTAACTACTTCATTTCTCAACCTCGGTATAGGTGAAGAATAACTTGTCCCATTCTTTTCATATAGCAGCATACCATTTATAAGTTCGAATGGGACCGAACCACCAATGGTAAACCCATCATGCGAAAATACATTGCCATCTTGCCACTGAAAGTATTCCAATGCATACAATGTATTATCCTGTAACTGAATATAAATAGTTGTTGCTTTCAAATTATTATTTCCTGGTTCTTGGGTAAATGTAGTAACATTATATTCATTTGTATTAGTTACTTCCTTAGGATCAAACATCAGCAACTCACTAAAAGCCTCCACATATATTGCATCTTGTAGCAAGGCAACATCTTCATCTGATACCTCTTTAAGAATATCTTCTGGAAACCCCATTCTAGTTAGTAGCTTCCGGGTTTCTGAGTTGGTTTGGGGTATAAATTCCGAAGAATCCAATATAAGATGATTGGAACCTACACAGCAAATGCCAACTAAAAGTGTGCATACTAACAGATACCTCCACACCCAAGGCCTACTACCAACCTTTACATGTACCTCTACAGGGCTGTAGCCAATATCTCCTAAATCATCCCCTAGTCTATACATTGAACGGAAAATATAAAAATAAGAGATCATCATAGGGATGAATACTAGCCAAATACTTCCGAAAGGTGTCATAGCACAAATTAGCATAATAATTCTCCAAATAGCTGCTGAGTAAAGTGGATCTCTAGGTGGTTTAGTATCTGCCTTTTGAAAAACCAGCTTTAAGCCTTCACGAAATATAAGAAAAAAACTTATTTGAAAAGCCGTTACTATGAAACCTATAATAACATTACTTTGCAAACTTACACTCAATGGAGTATTAATATATATTAAATACCCCGTGTGAATTACCACATTTATTATCGCTAAAATCCATGAAGCATTAAGCCAACTGTTTTCTTTTCGTAAATCGCGAAATCCAATATATAAAAGTCCCGCTCCTAGAGTTGGTAGGATGTATTGTAGCCCTAGAAAATTAAATGTAATTGCAGTAAATACAAACCCCCAGGTAATATTGCTTATTGGATCACGCCATGGATTGGTTCTAATAACCTGATCCTCATTTGCCGTGACTTCTGATAACTGTTCCTTGATAATCTCCTCCCCACTTTGTGTTACCTCCCCTTGTTGTTCTATGATAACTTTATCGGATTCAAAATCACTATTATCATTATTATTGTTATTATTCATTCAAAGTACCCCCTAATAAATTTCCCCTTGTTTCCCATACCATATAGCTTATCTCAACAGACTGTTACCTTACTTTATTTGCTTCCCAAAAACTTAAAACTCTCTGTTTGATCCCCATATGTATTCCCCCTATTTATTACATTCCTGTACTTATTGTATCATTTATTTGTATATTATCCCAAATATTGCTTATATTTGTGCAAGTATAGACCAATTTTCTATTGTTAACAAGAAATTGGAATTTAGATAAATATGTTCCTTATCTTAAATACGTTGAGGGATAGTATAAAAAAGAGGAAAGACGCTGATACGCCTTCCCTCTTCTAACTATATATTACTCTATAACCTTGTTAACTAGTTAACTCAGTTCTTGAAATTCTATTCCCTCTTTTTACCTATATTACTTTATAAGTGGTTTCATTAGTGTTAACAACTACTGCATAGATTTCATCATCTGTAGCTGTCGCGCTCACATTAGAGAACTTTTGACTCGTAATCTTAGGAGACCCATCTAAATTTTGCCCCTTTTCATATCTAATAACTAAAGCTGCTCTATATAGTTAATTTCTGAATCCTAATAAATTGTTAAACTATTTCAACTTCAACAGCGTCAATTAGCCTTCCACGTATCCCCGCAAAATCTGTGTCATCAAGGACCCAAGGAAGCCAATTACCACCAACAAGGTGAACCCTATATTTTATTCTGTATCCGCTCATACCTAGTAACCTCATTTGAACTCTATCGATATTCTTTCCTGGTAATCCGGCATAATCACTGTAATTACGCACCCAAGGATAATAATCAGAATTTACAGGGCTAACTCTATATTCTATAGTTCCTAAACTAGGCTTTGCATAGATGCACTCCATAGATTCCCCAAAAACTCCAGCGTAATCATCTAAATTCTTAACTTCTGGATACCAAATTCCATTAGCATATGCTTTGTAATATGCATCTATCTTTGGTTTTGTGATTGGAGGTGTTGGTGGAGAAATTGTACCTTCATTTTGCCATGCTATGCCAAAGTAGGATAGTATACCTTTTGTCTCTGCAATTGCAAAGCCTTCTTGCTGTGTTTTTAGCAACTGTGAATCTCTTTCATTTGATATAAATGCCATTTCAACTAAACAAGCATCCATATAGGATTCCCTTAACATATGGAAATCTGCTTCCTTAACACCTCTGTTATAATAATATAAACTTTTATCTTCCAATAATTTAGCGTGTACACTATCAGCTAGCTTTCTATACTGAAACATATAACAATAGGTTTCAATGCCATAAGCAGCAGGTGTAGCACTATTACAGTGAATGGAAACTAGCACATCAGCACCCCAATTATTAGCCATATTTGTTCTTTGATTTAATTCTACTGTTGTATCTGTTTCCCTTGACATCATGACCTGAAGGTTATGCCTTAATAAGTGATATTTCATTCTTTTAGCTACTAGTAGGTTTATATCGCATTCTCTTATACCATTGACCACTGCACCTGGATCATTACCACCGTGACCTGGATCTATAAACACTTTTTTACTCATTATCTATATATCTCCTATCTTATACATTCATTTAAATTAAAGAATACTATCTATAAAAATAGTATCTCTATAATAAAGTATTAGAATTTATAAGATAATGTACCATTAATTACTTATATCTCACCGACAACTCCTGGATAATAATATCCTAAGACTTAGATTATATCAAGATTCCTGGAATCCCAGAATTAAAACCAGATGCTCTAATAATATTTTAGAAATGAGCTTGTATCCTAAGCGCTAGCTAGCTCATCCGTCAATTCCTTCATAAGTTCTGGAACAGTGACAATACTCTCAATTCTATGAGCATTATCTCCGCAGAAAATTAATGCTTCATCTAAATTTCCTTTAACTCCATCCATAAGAGCTTTGCTGATGCAGTATGGCGTATCTCCTGGATTACAAGTATGAATACATCTGAAACATTTATCAACTGGGATTCTTCCTTGTTGAGTTCTTTTAACAAAATCATTTAAAATAGCTCTCCCTGGCATACCCACTGGACTTTTAACAATAGTAATATCTTCTTCCTTTGCATTAACATAAGCTTCTTTAAATTCTCTTGAAGCATCACACTCTTCTGTAGCTACAAAACGAGTTGCCATTTGAACTCCTGAAGCTCCAAGTTTTAAGTATTTTGCAATATCAAAACCATCATAAACTCCGCCAGCAACTACTACAGGAATTGTTTTGCTGTACTTTTCCTCATAGATTCTAACTTCCTCGATGATTTTTACCACTTCCTCATCAAAAGTTAAGCTAGCATCAATTATATTGTCTGCTTTAAATCCAAGATGTCCACCCGCTCTAGGTCCTTCGATAACTACCATATCCGCAGTAGTTTTGTCATGTCTATCCCATACCTTTAAGATAACTCTGGCTGACTTTAAGGAAGAAACTATAGGTGCAATCTTAGTTTTGAAACCCTTAGTAAGCTTTGGTAGCTCTAAAGGAAGTCCTGCTCCTGAAATTATAATATCAGCGCCTGATTCCACTGTAGTTTTAACAATTTCACTATAGTGATTCATTGCCACCATGATATTAACTCCAATGATTCCGCCTTTAGTTGCTTTCTTAGCTTTAGCTATCTGCTCTTTTAAAGCTCTGATGTTTGCCTCCAATGGATTATCATCAAAATCCTTCTCAGCATATCCACTCTGTGCCGCAGATATAACTCCTATACCACCAGCATTAGTCACTGCAGTAGCTAATTTATGACCTGAAACTCCTATGCCCATGCCTCCTTGAATAATTGGAAGTCTAGAAAAAAGTTCTCCTATTTTTAATCCTTCTATTTTCATAAAACTCATCCCTTCAATTTAAATTACTTTTTAAATTACTTTGATTTTCAAATACTTTGACTTTCAAAATATTTATCCTCATTATATTCTATTTCTAATAACTTCGCAATAGTTATTAGACCTTGAATTTATAACATTATGAAAAAAAACATGAAGAGGCTTTATAAACTAAGTAGTATTTTTATTTAAAATATATTTTTAAAAAATTTCTGGACATACTATTTTTAAGAACCTATTCATGGTTTATAAAACAAATCATGAATAATTAAATCTTATAGCTAATAACTGATTTCTCACCTATAAATTTAGAAAATCAGTTTAAATGAAAGCAGGAGGCTACTATGATAAAGAACTATGATTTAAAAGGTGGTAACATTAAAGACGACCATTTAATAAACATGGTAAATAACGGTGATATTGAATATAATGTTTCTCCAAGCATTGTATTTCACAATTTATTTGAGGATGACCCCTATAAGCTGGTAAAAACACCTACAAACCAGCTCAATAATTATGACCCAATTGGATTGAAAGCTGAAATGAGAAAACAAATGACAAATGAGGTAAAAGAATTTGAAGAACCTGTAGACTACGATACAGCCTTTGGTGAGTATTATCCTGATGCTGAAAAAACTACAGAAGAGGCTGTCCACTCAAGAAAATCTTAGATTGGAAGTACCACTTAAATACTTCAAACCTTGATACAAAATAAGGTAGTACAGCAATTAAGCTTGTACTACCTTTATATAAATTAACTTTTCCGCTCCCTGTTTTCTATTTTAAAGAAATGTTGGTAGTGATTTTAAACTTTTATATAAATTAAAAAGCAAGTGCACCATCATAATTGTCGGTATACCTGCTTTTTCTTTGTAATAAATCTTTTCTTTTTTTATTTTGGTGAACTCCTGCTCCCCGTCTAGTTTCTTTATACATTTCTGCTCTTTCGCTTTGAGAAACTCCAGTTAAAGATGAAACATAACCGCCTTCTAAAGTCTTTTTATTTTTGTCTTTTTTCTTCATAGTGGTTTGATAGTTTTTCTGTTTTGCCATTTTAAAATCACTCCTTAAAGTATATTCTA
>DALZNT010000168.1:0-5468 GCA_032005505.1 Clostridium sp.
CTGGAAGAGCTTGTGGACTTGAAGTTCTTGATACAGTTTACGCTGATGTAAACAACGATGAAGGATTCTTAAAGGAAGCTAACTTAATTAAGAGAATGGGCTTTGGTGGTAAGTCATTAATTCACCCTAAACAAGTTGAACTTATTCATCAGGTATTTACTCCAAGTGAAAAAGAAATAACTAAAGCTAAGAAAATAGTTGATGCTACAGAAGAAGCATTGAAACAAAACTTAGGTGTATTCACTGTTGATGGAAAGATGGTTGATAAGCCAATCATTGAAAGAGCTCAAAGAACTCTTGAACTTGCTAAGGCAGCAGGAGTTTTAGTTGGAGGTGAAGATAATGAGTAATACAAATAGAATAGATGAGGATTTATTAAATAGTATTCCAGGATATGAAAATAGAAAGTCTTATGTAGAGCCATTCACAAATGTACCTGCTGATAGACTGAGTGGTAGTGAAAACGAAAACTTAAAGGAGCATGTTAGAAGAGATAAAATAGTTGGTTCTTTAAGAGAAGCTATTGAGAAGTGTGAAATTAAAGATGGAATGACTATTTCTTTCCACCATCACTTTAGAGCTGGAGATAAGCTACTTATGATGGTTGTTGATACTCTTGCTGAAATGGGACTTAAAAATCTCAGAGTTGCTTCAAGTTCATTAACTGGTGCTCATGATGGATTAGTTACTCATATAAAAAATGGTGTTGTAGATAGAATAGAAACTAGTGGTCTTAGAGGTAAGCTTGCCAATGCAGTTTCTGACGGATTGTTAGGAGATAAACCTGCAGTAATTCGCTCACATGGTGGAAGAGCTAATGCTATAGTTTCTGGTGCTCTAAAAATTGATGTGGCATTTATCGCTGCTCCTTCTGCTGACTGCATGGGTAATGCAAATGGAGTTAAGGGGAAATCCATCTGTGGTTCACTTGGATATGCTAAGGTCGATGCTCAGTATGCAAATAAAGTTGTTGTTGTAACTGATACCGTAGTTCCTTATCCAAACTTCCCACAAAGTATTCCTCAAACTCAAGTTGATTATGTAGTTATAGTAGATGAAATTGGAGATTCAAAAGGAATTATGTCTGGAGCAACAAGATTTACATCAAATCCTAAGGAGCTTTTAATGGCTAAAAGGGTTCTAGATGTAATGCTGGCTTCAGGAAGATTTGTTGATGGCTTCTCAATGCAGACTGGTACTGGGGGGGCATCTTTAGCGGTTACTAGATTTGTTAAGGATGAGCTTAAGAAGAGAGATATTAAATTAAGTTATGCCCTAGGTGGAGTTACAGGACCAATGGTAGAACTTTTAGAAGAAGGTCTTTGTGATACAATTTTTGATGTCCAATGCTTTGATCTTAAGGCTGCTGAGTCTATAGGAAAGAATGAAAAGCACGTTGAGGTTAGTGCAGACTTCTATGCAAGTCTTGGAAACAAATCTGCAGCAGTAAATAAGTTAGATTTTGTCATCCTAAGTGCTCTTGAAATAGATACAGACTTTAATGTTAACGTTATTTCAGGTTCTGATGGAGTTATTAGAGCTGCATCAGGTGGACACAGTGATACAGCGGCATGTGCAGAAATATCAATTTTAGTCGCACCACTTACAAGAGGAAGAATTGCCACTATAATAGATAAAGTAACTACAATAGTTACTCCAGGAAGCACCGTTGATGTTGTCGTTACAGACTATGGAGTAACAGTTAACCCAAGAAGACAAGACTTAATAGAGAAATTCAAAACAGCGGGACTTCTACTTATAACTATGGCAGAACTAAGGAGAATTGCAACAATGCTTATTGGAACCCCTAAGGAGTTAGAATTCACTGATGAAGTTGTAGCAGTTGTGGAGTACAGAGATGGAAGTATAATTGATGTAATTAAGAAATTAAAAGCGTAAAGTTTAAAATTTAAAATTGAGAATCACGATGAGAACTCCTGCGGGAGTTCTTTTTTGATTATAGTGTATTTAGATTTTATAAAAGTTTTTAACATCATAAAATTATTAGTTATAACAGTGTGTTTATTTTTATGTATTATTAAAAGTGTAGTATTATTGACAGTATCTAAAGTTAATGTGGTAAAATAATTAAACTAAATTATAACGGAGGAAAAACATGATAGTAGAATATATTGAATTAAGAGGTTGTAGAGAAAATAACCTAAAAAATGTCTCATTAAGAATACCTAAACGAAAGATTACTATTTTTACAGGAGTCTCTGGTTCCGGGAAATCTTCTATTGTTTTTGATACGGTGGGAAAAGAAGCTAAGCGTCAGTTAAATGAGACCTTTAGCGCATTTATTAGAAACTTCTTACCTAAGTATGGAGAGGTGAAGGCGGATCATATAGAGAATTTATCAACGCCAATAATAATAGATCAGAAGAGGATTGAGGGAAATTCAAGGTCAACCCTTGGAACTATTTCAGATATTAATCCACTTCTTAGAGTTTTATTTTCAAGAGCAGGAAAGCCTTATGCAGGAAGTGCGGGATGTTTCTCTTTTAATGAGGTTCAGGGTATGTGCCCTCATTGTGATGGTCTTGGGAAAAAGATAACTATAGATGAGGATAAGCTTATAGATAGAAGTAAATCCTTAAATGAAGGTGCAATATTAATTCCTGGCTTTGGTGTTGATTCTATTCAGTGGAAGTTTTATGCAAGTTCTGGGTTCTTTGATGTGGATAAGAAAATCAATGATTATTCTGAGGAGGAGCTTCATAAGTTTTTATATGGAGAGGCTGAGAAGATAAAGATAGCTGAATTTGGAACCATGAATATAACCTATGAGGGGTTAATCGTTAAGTTTAACAGGTTGTATGTAAAGAAGGATGAAGCTATGTCTGAAGCAGCACAAAAAAGACTTAGCAAATTTATGTCAGAAAAGGAATGCCCAGTATGTGAAGGGAAAAGGCTTAATGAAAAGTCCTTAGCATCTTTAATAAAGGGATATAACATAACAGATTTTACAGGAATGCAGCTGGATGAACTTGTGAAAGTTATAGATGACATCGATGTAGAAGGTGTTGAGCCTATAATTGAAAGTTTAAAAGATAAGCTTAATAATGTTATAGATATTGGACTTGGATACCTAACCCTTGATAGAGAGACATATACTCTTTCAGGTGGAGAGTCACAACGAATAAAGATGGTTAAGCATCTAAATAGTAACCTTGTAGATTTGATGTATATATTTGATGAACCTAGTATAGGTCTGCACCCAAGGGATGTACATAAGCTAAATAAGCTGTTAGAAAAGCTTCGTGACAAAGGAAATACGGTAATCATAGTTGAGCATGACCCAGATGTAATTAAGATTGCAGACTACATTGTAGATGTGGGACCTTTTGCAGGGTCAAAAGGTGGGAATATTGTATACGAGGGAAGTTATGAAGGTCTTTTAACATCAGGCACACTTACAGGTAATGCACTTAAAGCGAGCTTACATATAAAGAAAAGTACAAGGACTTTCAATGAGTATATGCAGGTTAAAGATTGTAATACAAATAACTTGAAAAATATATCAGTTAATATTCCTAAAGGGGTGTTAACTGCTGTAACAGGGGTCGCAGGCTCGGGTAAGAGTACTCTTATAAAGCATGAGCTTATAAGGCAGCATGAGAATATTATTTTAATAGATCAGAGTGCAGTTGGTGCTAATTCTAGAGGAAACCTTGCCACCTATGGAGGTGTCATGGACAATATTAGAAAGGCATTTTCTAAAGCAAATGATGTTAGTGTATCATTATTCAGCTATAATTCAGAAGGAGCTTGTGAAAACTGTAAGGGAACTGGAATAGTTGAAACAGAGCTTGCTTTTATGGAGAATATGAAAAGTACCTGTGAGGTTTGCGAAGGCTTAAGGTATAAGAAAGAAGTATTAAATTATAAACTTCAAGATAAATCTATAGTAGACGTTCTTGCAATGACAGTTTCAGAAGCATTAGATTTCTTTAAAATAAAATCTATAGCTTCAAAATTAAAGATAATAGATGATATGGGCCTTGGATACTTAACACTAGGTCAGCCACTGGATACTTTATCTGGTGGAGAGTGTCAAAGATTAAAACTGGCAAATAGTATATGCAAGGAAAGTTCTATATATGTAATGGATGAACCTACTACGGGACTTCACATGTCTGATATAGCAAACTTTATGAACATAGTAGACAATGTCGTTAAGGATGGCAATACTGTTGTAATAATTGAACATAACGTTGATGTGGTTAGATGTGCAGATTGGATTATAGACCTTGGGCCAGAAGGTGGTCATAAGGGCGGAGAGATAATGTTTGAAGGAACTCCAGGGGAATTGGCTAAGTATGAAAAGTCATTTATGAGCAAATATATTTAATTTGCAGAGAAGATATTGGGGTGATAGTCTGAATTGTATAATAAAAAATTAATTATATGAAAATTTTTTTAACAAAATCAGAAAAAAGTATTGATTTTTAAAATGAAATTGTATACACTATAACTATGTTGTATACAAAGTGTGTCGAAAATATGAAAAAGGATACAGGTATGAAACAACTTAATTGAAGATATCAGGAGGAATTGGATATGGAACTTAAAGTAGTAGCTAGTGCTGGTACATTAGAATCAAGTGATATACAGATTATAATTGAACCTTCTACAGCTGGAATCGAAATTACTTTAGAAAGCACAGTAATGGCACAATTTGGTGAAGCTATAGAAGAGGTTATAAGAGAGACACTTAACACTCTAGGAGTAGCTAACGCAAAGGTATTTGCTAACGATAAAGGTGCAATCAACCCTGTTATAAAGAGCAGAGTACAAACTGCAGTTTACAGAGCAGCACAAAATAACGACTATAAGTGGATGTAAGGGGGAAGTAATAATGAAACTAAGACGTTCTATGTTATTCGTTCCAGGAAACAATCCAGGAATAATAAGAGATGTACATATATATAAGCCAGATTCAGTAATGTTTGACTTAGAGGATGCTATAGCAATCACTGAAAAGGATTCAGCAAGATTCTTAGTTCACAACATGCTTAAGAATTTAGGAGATTACTATAAAGAATTAGGAATAGAGACAGTTGTTCGTATCAACGGACTTGCAACAGAGTTCTGGAAGCAAGACCTTGAAGCAGTAGTAACAGGTGGAATTGAAGTTATAAGAATACCTATGACTGAAAGCGCTGAAGATGTTATGACTGTAGACGCTGAAATCGAAAGAATAGAAAAAGAGTGTGGAAGAGAAGTTGGTTCTACTAAAATAATGGTAGCTATTGAAACTGCTCTTGGAGTTATGCAATCATTCTCTATAGCTAAGGCACCTAGTAAAAGATTAATAGGAATGGCTATTAGTGGAGAGGACTTTGTAACTAGTATGAAGACTACAAGAACTCCTGAGGGTGATGAGCTATATACAGCTAGAGGCATGGTGGCTATGGCTGGAAGAGCTTGTGGACTTGAAGTTCTTGATACAGTTTACGCTGATG
>DALZNT010000169.1:0-5461 GCA_032005505.1 Clostridium sp.
AATTCCAAGCATGTACATGATTGTGAATAGGAACAACATAAGTAAGATACATGCCCCTTCGAAACGAAATTTAATTACATCTACAAAATTTAAACCTTTAAAGGTTTTCAAAATATCGCTTGTTTTATTATCTTCTTTTTCAGAATGTTTCATTAATCGTATACGGTCAAACTTTTCACTCTGACGCCATAAATAATCTCGATAATCATTACGTAAAATTGTGGCATTGCTTAGTGCCATATACATAGACCAAGTTAAGAGGAGAAGACCAACAATATATAAACCAAAAAACTCATAATATACTAACCCTGGTTTTGTATCTGCTCGGTATAAAAATAATAAACCTGTACCACCGATAAAGATTTGAGAAGCAATATTTCTAGAAAATGATTGCAGTTCTTTATTCATTAAATTATCAAAAAGCATATTTCACCATTGTTTATAGTTGTGATTGTTAAGATAAATGAGTCATCTTTTAAAACAAGTTTTAAACAGGTTTGGAACGTCAATTCATGTCGTTATTGTAGTGTTCGGATAAAATTCTACTTAAAAAAAACGAATAAATATGCCAAAGTAAGCACCATTCTAAAATGATGATTTTGGTTACTTTTTAACATGACTCAAGTACAGCTCCAAGAACTGCAAAAACAACTTTGGAATATTGCCAACACCTTACGTGGCAAAATGGGTGCAGATGAATTTCGTGACTATATTTTAGGACTGATTTTCTATAAATATTTGTCTGAAAAAGTGTTAAATAGTGCTAATGCCGAGCTTGCTGATGAAGGGATTGAATTCCCAGATTTAGATGCTAGTAACGAAGAACATCAGGAATTTTTAGAAGCCCTTAAACAAGAAAGTTTAGAAAATATGGGCTACTTTCTTGAGCCAAATCAGTTGTTTCATAGCATCGCTGAGCGTGCAAAGAAAGAAGAATTTATTTTAGATGACCTAATTCAGACATTAAAAAGTATTGAACAAAGCACGCAAGATGCTGAATCGGCAGATGACTTTGCTCATTTATTCGAAGACCTCGATTTAACTTCTACTAAGTTAGGTAACAACACCAACGACCGTAATGAGTTGATTGCCAAAGTAATCATTCATTTAGACGCCATTGATTTTGATATTTCTAATACAGAGTCGGATGTATTAGGTGATGCTTACGAATATTTAATTGGTGAGTTTGCTTCTGGTGCAGGTAAGAAAGCAGGGGAGTTTTATACTCCACAAATGGTTTCGACCTTACTTGCTCGTATTGTCACACAAGGCAAAGAGCGTCTACGTAGTGTGTATGACCCAACATGTGGTTCAGGTTCTTTATTGTTACGTGTAAAGCGTGAAGTCGGAAATCATGTCGATGCGATTTATGGTCAAGAGATGAATCGCACCACATACAACTTGGCACGTATGAACATGATTTTGCATGATGTTCATTTTTCTAAGTTTGATATTCGCCAAGAAGACACCTTAAAAAAACCTCAGCATTTAGATAAAAAGTTCGACGCGATTGTTGCGAATCCTCCATTTTCAGCGAAATGGTCGGCAGATCCATTGTTTATGAATGATGAGCGCTTTAAGTCTTATGGCAAACTTGCGCCAAGTTCTAAAGCTGATATGGCTTTTGTTCAGCACATGCTGTACCAGCTGGATGAGCACGGCACAATGGCAGTAGTACTTCCACACGGTGTGTTGTTCCGTGGTTCAAGTGAGGGGCATATTCGTCAGTTTATGATCGAGCAGATGAATGTGATTGATACCATTATTGGCTTACCTGCTAATATTTTTTATGGCACCTCTATTCCGACTTGTATTTTGGTACTCAAGAAAAACCGTGAGCATAAAGACAATATTTTGTTTATCGATGCTAGTAATGAGTTTGAAAAGCAGAAAAATCAAAACAAGTTATTGCCTGAGCATTTGGACAATATTATTGGGGCTTATGAAAACCGCCAAAATATTGATAAATATGCGCATGTCGCAACCTTACAAGAAGTTAAAGATAATGACTTTAATCTGAATATTCCGCGTTATGTCGATACCTTTGAAGCTGAGGATGAGATTGATTTAGATGCGATTGCGCAAGCTCTGCAAGCTTTAGAAGTAGAAAGTCAAAAAACTGATGTAGTGATTAATGATTTCTGTAAAGAACTGGGGATTGCTTCGCCATTTAAGGAGGTGGTGAAGTAATGGTTACTCCGAAGTTACGATTTAAAGAGTTTAATGAAGATTGGTCAAAGTCTTCTATCATAGAGTTATCTAAAGAAAAAGATCTTAATAATGGTGTTTTTAATGATCAGAATAAGGTCGGGAAAGGATATAAGTTAATCAATGTTTTAGATATGTATATTGAAAGAGATATTGATGAAGCTAGACTTTCATTATTAGATTTAGACGCTAAAGAGTTTGAGCGAAATAAAGTTAAATATGGTGATATTTTCTTTACACGATCTTCTTTGGTTAAAGAAGGTATTGCTTTTTCAAACGTATATTTAGGCAATTCCAATGATGTTACTTATGATGGTCATTTAATTAAATTAAGTCCTGATTTAGAAAGGATAGATCCATTATTTTTAAATTTTTCTTTGAAAACGGCGAATGTTCGTAAGCAGTTAATTCAAGGTGGTAAAACTGCAACGATGACTACGATTGGCCAAAAAGAGATTGGAAGTTGTCAATTAGATATTCCATCCAAAAAAGAACAAACTAAAATCGCCTCGTTCCTTTGCACCATCGATGAAAAGATTGCTCAACTCACGCAAAAGCATGAGCTTCTCAGCCAATATAAACAAGGCATGATGCAAAAACTGTTTAGTCAGCAGATTCGTTTTAAAGCGGATGATGGGAGTGAGTTTGGGGAGTGGGAGGAAATTAAATTAGGTGATATCGCTTCAAAAGTAGGAAGTGGTAGTACTCCACGGGGTGGAGCAGAAGCATATACAGAAGATGGTATTATTTTTATACGAAGTCAAAATGTAAATAACAACCAGCTTTTACTCGATGATGTTGTTTATATACCTGAACAGACACATAAAAAAATGTCAGGAAGTAAAGTTGTGGCGAATGATATTTTATTAAATATCACGGGTGCTTCAATTGGGCGTAGCTGTGTAGTTCCAATGAATTTTACTGAAGCAAATGTTAATCAGCATGTTTGCATTATTAGAACACCTAATGATAATCCAAGGTTTATTCAATCTTTTTTAGCATCTAAAGATGGTCAAAACTTAATCGATTCACATCAAACAGGCAGTGGTAGAGAAGGTTTAAATTTTCAATCTATTCGATCATTTACTTTAAATAGACCTTGCCTAGAAGAACAAACCCAAATCGCTAATTTCTTATCTGCCATTGACAAAAAAATAGAGAAGGTCACTCAGCAAATCGAAGAAACTAAACAGTGGAAAAAAGGTTTGTTGCAGCAGATGTTTGTGTAAATATAAAAGGTAGCGACCATGAAAAAATTATTGAAAAAAGTGACTTTACTTTCAACATTTCTTTTTATGAGTAATTTAAGTTTTGCCGATACATTTAACTTTGAAAAAATAGATATTAATCAAATTACTCTCAATGAGATCATGAAAAATGTCTATAAGATGAAAGATGGCGAATACCAAATTTCCAATAAGCCTAATCAAGTCTTAGTGAAAGGTAATCCACAAGTTTTATTGACGATGTGGCCTACAACTGAGTATCAAAATATTCAGGGTAAAATACGCTATGAGGTAGTTTTAGAAATTAATGAATTAGTGAATGGAAAACCTAAAAAATACGAAGAATGTGCCCAAAATGTCGATGCTTTTACTTTTGCAAAAGATATAGATCAGGGTAAATATACTTTAGTGGGAATGTCACTACAAAGTTCAGTCTGTACGTTTAAAGATAATTAAGTATTAAGATATAGAGCTTTTCAAATATAAAACTAATAGATTTAGAGTGAACTAAATACATGCAGATTTATCGTACCCAAGACCAGAGGCTTGTTGAGTTAACAGAAACTCCTTTTCGCTTAGAAAAAGAAATTCAAACAGTTTTTGAGAGCAACCTTTACGAGTTTACAGGTCTAGAGTTTATTAAATCTGAGTTTACGATTAAAAGTAACCGTATTGATACGCTCGCTTTTGACCCTGAAAGTAAAGCATTTGTCATTATTGAATACAAACGTGACCGCAATTATAGCGTGATAGATCAAGGTGTTTCTTACTTAAATCTAATGCTTGAATATAAAGCAGATTTTATTGTCGAATATAATGAAAGTCAGGCTAAAAATTTAAAGCGACAAGATGTAGATTGGTCACAAAGTCGAATTATTTTTGTCTCACCAAGTTTTACTGATTTTCAAAAGCAATCGACTAACTTTAAAGATTTAGGTATCGAGCTTTGGGAAATTAAACGTTATGAAGGGGGAATTATTTCAATTAATCCAATGCAAAAAACCAAATCTGCGCCATCAATTAAACAAGTTCAAACAGAAAGCTTTAAAGAGATAACAACGATTTCAAAAGAAATCAAACAGTACGATGAAGATTATCATCTAGCAGATAAATCAGATGATATTAAAGAACTTTATGAACAGTTTAGAGATTCAATTTTAGGCTTAACTACAGATTTAGAGGTCTATCCTAAAAAAATGTATATCGCATTCCGTAAAGGAAAACGAAACTATGTTTATATGAGTATAGGCACAAAACAAATCCGTATTTGGTTAAATATGCCTTTTGAATCATTGGATGACCCGAAGAAGATTGCAAGAGATGTAAGTAATATCGGGCATTGGGGAAATGGAGATTGTGAAATCGTTGTTTCAAATACTGAAAATCTAGAATATATTTTGAGCCTTATTAAGCAACTCTTAAAGTAGAAAACTTTATCTTAAAAACTATTTTATATTTTTGTCTTATGGAACAGCAGTTTAATAAATGCTATTTTATTATACGGTAATCGGTATAAATCAGTAATTAATAAACAAAGTTAAGAGATTGAATAGTGTCTACACAAAAAGAGCTGGAACTAGAAGCTTTACTTATACAACAACTAGAAACTTTAGGTTATGAACGTGTCCAGCTTCGTAATGAAACAACGCTATTAGAAAATCTTAAAAGAAAAATTCAGCAGCTTAATAAAATTGAAAAACCATTTTCAGATTCAGAGTGGAAGCAAATCTGGCATTACTTGAGTAATGAAACCACAGTATTTAAAAAAGCAGAGCTATTACGCAATCGCTGTCCCGTCAAATTCGAGGATGGGTCTGTAAGACATGTACATTTTATTAGTGAAGATGTTCAAGAAAATAGTTTTCAGGTATCGAACCAAGTTGTAGCGGATCACCGAGATTTAAACGGACGCACTAGCCGTTTTGACGTTACATTATTAATTAATGGCTTTCCATTAGTACAAATTGAGATTAAAAAATCTGGGGTAGAACTTAAAAAAGCCTTTGAGCAAACATTAGAATATGCCA
>DALZNT010000170.1:0-5442 GCA_032005505.1 Clostridium sp.
ACATTTATCCATTAAATATAATATTATATAAATTTTTATATATTGTCCACATTTGTTCTAATTTTCTAAATAATTATGCACATAATTCTAATAGGAACTTATGCTTTTGTGAATTATTTTTTCTAAATAGACATAACCTAAATTAGCTAAAAATAAAGGAGGTGTTTCCATGTTAAAAGATTGTTGCAAACAAAAAAATAAAGAATCAACTAATACTAAGGCTGATCCATCAGCTCCAGGTTATGCTCAAGAAATTAAAAGTAAAGCTAATGAACATACACCATATGGTGAACCCGAGCCTTCTACTAAAACAACGTTTAAATAATAATAAAAATAAGGGTATATATCTGTAACCCAAATATATACCCCTATTATCATTGAACTTTTTAAATTCAAATTTTTATTTTTCTCTGCCATATATAGCAAATAAATCTTTAATCTTAACTCTGTTTCCTGTTTGTAATATTACAACTGAGTATACTCTAGAAGTAAATAATACTAATAGAACTATTGTAACTACTAAAATCAAAAGTGATATTAACATAGAAACAGTGCTTATACTTCCAGATAATATTACTGAAGGTATAAAGAATGAGCATGAAAATGGAACATAAGTAGCAATTGTACCAACTATAGAGTCTGGTGACATTATACCCATATAAGCTAAATAGAAGCCTATTACTGATATAAATGATACCGGCATTATAGCTGTATTAAGATCTTCTAACTTACTAACAGTTGCTCCAACTAGTGCATTTAGAACTGCGTATACTATATATCCTAAGATAAAGAATAATATTATTAGAACCCACTGAACTGCTGGAACCCTTCCAAGAATTGCACCTATATCAAATATATTTGCATTTGCATCAATAAACTTTTTAACTATAGCTCCACTTCCCACAAAGGAAATAAAGGCAACAAGTAGAATTGAAGCAAATTGAGTTATTGCTAAGAAGCCCATTCCAACACATTTACCAACTACTAGTTCCATTGGCTTTGTAGAAGTAAGTAAAAGCTCCATTACTCTTGAAGTTTTCTCTGCAACAATAGAGTTTGCAACCCAGTATCCATAGAAATAGATAAGATAGAAAAGTAGCATACACATTACCATAGGTAATCCCATTCTAACAATCATATCTTCTACGCCTTTACCTTCATCCCCTGCTGTCATTGAAATACTATTAATAGGTAATGATAGTTTTGAAACTTGTTGTGGTGAAAGGCCTTGCGCTAATAATCTTCCACTGTCCAAGTTTGAAGCTATAACTTGTGCAAGAAGGTATCCATCATCCTCTTTAACTACCTCATCACTTGATGGTGTAATAACTTCAACATTATATCCACCCTCATTCTGTGTTATTGAAACAAGAACCATGCTTTCTTCTGTAGCATCAAGAGTTTTTATTAAGTCTTCTCTTGACTCCGTAGCTTTTTCAAACTTTAATCCTGGTAATGCAGTAGTTAAAGTTGGTACTAAATCTATTCCTAAATCTGACTCATCAATATAATATGCTTTTTCAATAGAAAATTCCATCTGCTGATTATCTTGTCCACCGCCTGCAGCACCGTCTTCTTCACCTTTATTCATAAATGCTGGAACAAAGTTTACTAAAGATGTAAGAATTAACACAGCAGCTAAAATTATAGTAGTAGAAATCTTAAAGGATTTTCCCTTTACCTGCTGTGCTACAGTAAATTTAGTAACCTTCCAAAAATTATTAAAATTCATTCTATTCACCTACCTTTTCTATAAATATTTCATGAAGGGTTGGTTCTCTAAGTTCAAATCTTATAACAGTAATATCTCTAGCTAATATTTCCTTCAATAGCTTTTTAGCATCTTCTTCCTGCTCCACTAAAAGCTCTTTATAATCAAGGTTATCATCTATAACTTTCATGTTAGAAGCTTTAATTAAGTCCTCAACATCTCCCTCACATTTTAATATTAAGTGATTTCTTCCATAGGACCTTTTTATCTCATTAAGATTTCCACTTAAAACAGTTTTACCTTTATTTAATATTAAAAGATTCTCACAAAATTCCTCTATAGTAGTCATCTGATGACTAGACATTATGATGTACTTTCCCTTTGTAATCTCTTCTTTTATAACCTCTTTAAATAAATCTGTGTTTACTGGGTCAAGACCACTTAGGGGCTCGTCTAAGATGAGTACATCCGGATTAGAAATAAGAGCTGCAATGAACTGAATCTTCTGTTGATTTCCTTTAGATAATTGTTCTGCTCTCTTATTCTTATATTCTGTAGCTTCAAGTCTTTCTAACCAGTAATCAATGCTTTTTATAGCATCTTTACGGCTCATTCCTTTAAGCTCACCAAAATATATTAACTGGTCTATAACTGTAAACTTAGAATAAATACCTCTTTCTTCTGCTAAATATCCTGTAGCTACTGTCTTTGTATTGAAAGGCTCACCATTCCAAGTAACAGAACCTCCATCTCTTTTTAACATTCCTAACATCATTCTAATAGTTGTTGTTTTACCAGCTCCGTTTGTCCCAAGAAGTCCAAAAACTCCTGGTTTTTCTATGGCAAAGCTTAAATGGTCAACTACCATTTTATCTCCATAGTTTTTAACTAAACTTTCTACTTTTAATACCATAATTTCCCCTCCCCTTTCATTAAATACATTACAACATTTTACACCTAATTTCACATGTTTTCAACATTTCAAAATCATCTGTAAATTTATATTAAAAAATTAACAACTTTAAAAAGGTTATATAGTTTTTGAGTAGTAACCATATAAAACCACTCTAACAATAATTTCCAAAAGTGCAGCTCCCATTAAAGCTATAAAACCTTCCATGCTGAAATATCCTACAATGACTGCTGCTATAATTAAAATTATAATCATAGCCTTATAGCTTACCATCCCTGACCTTTTATCAATCTCCAGCTCTCTCTCATCATTTTCCTTTATATATAGCTTCTTAAGTTTTTCATTATCTTTTAATGCTGTAAGATAGTAAAAAACATTATATACACATACTAAATCAACGGCAACTAGAATTCCAAATTGAAATCCACTTAAAAAATCTACATAGTGTTCATTTGCAACTGCTGGTGTAAACCATCCAAAAGCCTGTGCTCCAAGCATAAATGAGAATATAGCAATAACACCTATATACATCCAAATTCTTTTTTGTATTGTCCTTCTAAATTTCTCCATAATTAAAACTCCTCCACATCCGAAAAATCAAATACTTCCTCAATAGTAAGGCCAAAGTATTTTGCTATTTTATATGCCAACACTAAAGATGCCGTATACTTACCAACTTCAATAGATGTTATGGTTTGCCTTGTAGTTCCAACTGCCAGAGCAAGCTCTTCCTGTGAAAGCTTTCTACTTTTCCGTAGTTCTCTAATTTTTGTATTCACTTACTCATCTCCTCTTTTGCAAAGTTAACTGTACAATTTAAGTATAGTCAACTTTGCAGTTTATGTCAAGCTTACTTTGCAAAAATAAGTAAATATTTTTCATTTCTTCCTATTGATATACTTTCTCTACATCTCTCCATGCTATAAGAAAGGCTCCTAAGCTAGTTAATATGTATGCTAATGCAACTCCAAGTCCCCAAACAAAGTTTTGTGCTATATCAATATCTAATGTCAACATAACTAAAACACATAATAAACCTAGAACTATATTTAAGATAATTACTGTTGGCACTATCTTATACCATTTAATTCTCTTAGTTAATGAAAAAATTACTGCTGCTATAACCTGTAACTGAAACACAGTCATAAAACCCATAAGCTCTCTGCAATGTATTTGGATTAACTCCTAAAGATGAAGACATCTCCCTAACTGAAGGCAATTTATCACCCAGCATTAGCTCTCCCGTTGCAATAGACCTTTTGATAAGTTCTATAATCTGAATTCATGATTTAATTATATTGCTCAAAGGTTGCTTCTTCTCAAGGTTAATAATAATCTTCATATCCAAAATAAAAAATCGTAATACGTCAATTAAGTTATTATATGGAATATTTCAATGTAAAAGTATACATTGATTATATTTCTACAAAAAATTCGATATATTGCTAAGTTTCTGTATATTTCCTCTCTTTTTATACATTTTTTTACTGTACTTTGGCTTTTTCCTACTATATCATATACATTAGCAGAAATATTTGCTAGCGAAAGGATGAGATAGTATATGGAATTAAATTTAAACATCTATGAAACTATGGCCCTAGTATCAATTATATTTTATATTGGTACCTACATTAAAAATAAGTTTTCAGTATTCTCAAAGTATTGCATACCTCCAGCCGTTGTCGGTGGATTTATCTTTGCTATACTGATACTTATATTTAAATTAACCGGTACAGCAACAATAAACTTAGATATGACACTGCAAAATATTTTTATGACAGCCTTTTTCACTAGTATAGGATTTACAGCAAGTCTTAAAGTTCTAAAAGAAGGTGGTATCAAAGTAATAATTTTCCTTTGTGTTGCGATACTTCTTGTTATGCTACAAAATGTAGTTGGTGTAACTCTTGCATCACTATTTAATTTAGATCCTCTACTTGGACTTTGTACAGGCTCAATCCCTATGGTAGGTGGTCATGGAACTGCCGGTTCTTTTGGACCAATGCTTGAGGAAATGGGCGTTGTTGGTGCTACTACTGTTTCGGTTGCATCTGCGACTTTTGGTCTAGTTATGGGTAGCATTATTGGTGGATTAGTTGCTAGAAGCTTAATAATCAATCATAAATTAAAAACTGTAAACGATACAAAAACAAAAATTGTAAACGATATAAATTCAGAAAGTGCTTGCTATGTAGCTGTAGATAGTACTGAAGAAAGTCATGATGTTTTATCTGTAAAAAATTTAATGACTGGGGCATGCCTTTTATTCATTGCAATGGGGCTTGGTTCCATTATATCTGACTTAATTCAAAAAACAGGATTAACGTTTCCTTCATACATAGGTGCGATGTTAGCTGCTGCCATCATTAGAAACATCTATGATTTCAGCAAAAGAGAATTTGTTGCAACGGAAATTGAAACTCTAGGAGGATTAAGCTTATCATTTTTCTTAACCATGGCTTTAATGGGACTTAGGCTTTGGGAGTTAATGGATTTAGCATTGCCACTTGTTATTATGCTAATTGCTCAAGCACTTCTAGCCGGGTTATTTGCTTACTTTGTTGTTTATACAATAATGGGCAAAAACTATGAAGCTGTTGTATTTGCTTCTGCAACCTGTGGCTTTGGAATGGGGGCTACTCCAAATGCAATAGCTAATATGGATGAGTTATCAAAGAAATATGGATATGTTCATACTCCTTATTTTGTAGTTCCACTTGTAGGATGCCTATTTATTGACTTTGTTAATTCCGCTATTCTTACAGGATTCATAAACTTTATTCATTAATATAAAAAGAGAGCGACGCTCCATAACTAA
>DALZNT010000171.1:0-5422 GCA_032005505.1 Clostridium sp.
GGAGCAAATTTTGTGAACTTTGGAGGATATTTAAGTCCTGTTTCAGGAGTTCACTCAGGACCAGGCTTTATAGGAGTACTTTTCTACGAAAAGGAGTAAAAAGCCATGGATGAAGATAAAAATAAGGATTTTACTAATATAAAGGAAGAAGAAAAAAAACTTTATGAAGAATATAAGAAAAAACTCAATGAGCTTAGAAAAGTAAAGATTGAAAATGAAGCTGTAGGTCAAGTGTTCACCAAGGGACTACTTCCAATATACACTTTATATATTTTATCTCAAGGGCCTACCAATGGTAATGATATATCTCAACAAATAGGAAAGAAAACTAAGGGGTATTGGATACCTAGCACTGGAGGTATATATCCTCTTCTAAAAAAGCTTGAAAAGCAAGGGTTTATAGAAGGGATCTGGGATGGAAATAAAAAGGCTCAGAAAATTTATACTCTTACGGAGAGTGGGTTTCAGGAATTTGAAGGTAAAAAAGTTTTATTAAAGGATAATATTGAAGAAGCTTTAGAAGTATTTAAAATAATAAGAGAAGATTTATATAGTTAATAAAACTATTTTAAGGCTGTTTTCCATTGAATTAAATTTATGGAAAACAGCCTTTTATACATGTTATAAATCTAAATAGGTTATACCATCTAGAGGAATTAACATCTGTGGTTCTGGATAGTCATTTACTAATCCTATTAAGTATAGAGTGTAGTAATGATCACCATTAAGATTCATATTAGGGACATAAAGCATAGATATATCTGTATCTGCCAGCTTTATATCGATTATATAGGTGTTAGGGTTTAACTCAATGTATTTAGTTAAATCTTTGAAATTTACATTTTTGTATAGTAAAGTACCATCAGAAAGGTAGATGTCCACGGGTGGTATGTTTTCTATAAGGTGAGCAATTCTAATTTTAGCTTTCTTTTGAGTTGGAGCTAATAAAGGTGTTTCCTCTACTGGAAGAAGTGATAGCTTTCGGTCTTGAGAATAAGCTACAATTGTGGAAACTATTTTTGGTTTAACTGTAACATCAGAGTCTATTACAGCTTTAGATGTATCTTTTGCAGGGTAAACTTTTATGTTATAGGTACCAGGCGGAAGTTTCATATAATCAGTAAATTCCCTATACTTTAGACCTGGGATTGCAAGTTTATTATTTACATATACATCTACATCTGGAGATTTTGTTGCAGCATGAAGAAATCTCACATAGCTATCGTTGTCATTGACAGACTCTGCATTAGAGATTCTTTGAATCATGCTAAGGGAGTAATCATAATATCGCATTTTATACCTCATTATCAAGTATTCTAAAACTATTATATGAAATTAGAATAAGTGATGTTACAAAAAGCCATGGATAAGTTTAAATTATCCATGGCTTTTTTAGTATTAACCTTTAAACTATTGGAATTTCCTTAGAACATATCCTTTTTACTAAGATATAGAATTGCAATAATGGTAATTAAAGTTACAATTATGCACATATTCAAAAATCCACTTGGGTGATCGAAGAAAGGTATTCCACCAACGTTCATACCTAACATTCCTGAAATTAATGTTGGGATAGATATTACAATGGTGACTGAGGTAAGATATTTCATAACCTGATTCTGGTTGTTTGAGATTATAGATGCAAATACATTCATAGTTCCAGAAAGGACATTATCATAAATGTTACACATCTCAATAGCTTGCTTATTCTCGATCATAACATCATCTAGGATATCTCGGTCTTCATCATATTTAGTTAAAATATCCTGTTTTAATAGCTTTTCCAAAGTTAAATCATTAGACTTAAGGGAAGTGGAAAAGTAAACTAAAGATTTTTGAAGGGCAAACAATTGAATTAACTCTCTGTTTCTTAAGGATTTATAAAGAGTCTTCTCTATAAGTAAGCTTTTTTTATTGATTTGTCTTAAGTATAAAAGATAATAATTAGAAACTCTATATAAAATTTGAAGCATAAATCTAACTTTTTTAAATGTATAGAAAGAAGGTATCTTTTCAAGAGCAAAGTCAGATAGAACTGGACTGTTTTTTAGACATACAGTAATTGTTATTTCATCTGTATATATAATGGCAAGGGGATAGGTATCATAGGTTAAAGAGTTGTCGTCAATTTCAGTAAATGGAATATCTATGATAACTAGAGTTGCATTGTTTTCAAATTCTATTCTGGAACCTTCTTCTTCGTCAAGAGCTGCATGGATGAAGTCTTGAGGAATGTTAAGCCGTTGAGAAATTAAAAGTATCTCCTCTTTAGAAGGGTCAACCATATTTATCCAGGCCCCATGCTCAATTGAGTCTATGTTCGATAGGATGCCGTTGGCATCACTTTTATAAATTGTAATCAATGGTATCACCTCGTAAAATAAAATCTATGAATATATTTTATCACTATATTTGTAATTGACAACTATATGTTTAAAAGTAATAATTATAATAGTAGGATAATTTAATTTGTAATCATAATTTCATATAATCAAAATTATAATATTAGTAACTCAATTACTAACTATTGTGTAAAATAAATTACTTTTATTTTGATTGGAGGATTATATGACTATAGATGAATTACTGTTAATATCCTTGGCAGTTTCTTTAGATGCCTTTGGAGTGGCTATTGCAATTGGTATAAATGACAAAGCAACTGTAGGAAAAAAACTAGGCTTTGCTCTATCATTTGGAGTATTTCAATTTTTATGCTCATTTATTGGAGGAGTTGGAGGAAAGTTATTTACAGAAAAGGTAGCTGATGTTCCTGCACTTTTGGGAGGAATAGTTATTGCTATAGTTGGAATACTTATGATAAAGGAAGGAATGGAGGCGAAGGAAGACAACTTTATATTAAGCTTTAGAATGTACTTTATATTAGGTATATCCGTAAGCATAGATGCCATCGTTGTTGGGTTTATAGCATTTTCTTCTATTTCAAGCATAACTACACTAGGTTTAGCTACTGGAATTGTTGGTATAACTACCACTGCTATGAGTCTAATGGCTTTTGTTCTTGCTAATTTTTTGGGGAGAATTAACATAGTGGGGAAATATGGAGACTATATTGGGGGAATAATCTTAATTTTATTTGGAATGAAGATGATTTTGTTTTAGAAAGGATGAGGAATATGATAGAAACACTAAAAAATTTAAAAAGCTTTGAGGTAATTAATTTCTTCAAGGAAATGAATGAAATACCAAGAGGTTCAGGTAATGAGAAGGAGGTAAGTGACTGGTTAGTTAAATTTGCTAAGGAACGTAACCTAGAGGTTATTCAAGATGAAGCTCTTAATGTAATAATAAAGAAGCCTGCATCTAAAGGTTATGAAGGAGCGCCAACTGTAATTTTACAAGGACATATGGACATGGTTTGTGAAAAGAATCAAGGTACTGTTCATGATTTTGATAAAGATCCTATAGAATTTATAGTTGATGGAGACTTTATAAGAGCTAATGGTACTACACTAGGTGGGGATAATGGAATAGCAGTAGCATATGCTCTAGCAATTTTAGATAGAAATGATCTTGCACATCCAGCATTAGAAGTACTTGTAACTACAGAAGAAGAAACTGGAATGGGTGGAGCTTTAGCTTTAAATCCAGACCACTTAAATGGAAGAATTTTAATCAATATAGATTCAGAAGAAGAGGGCATTTTACTTGTAAGCTGTG
This sequence comes from Clostridium sp., assembly GCA_032005505.1. Lineage (GTDB taxonomy): Bacteria > Bacillota > Clostridia > Clostridiales > Clostridiaceae > Clostridium_J. The sequence goes on from DALZNT010000171.1 coordinate 3,679, forward strand.
CAGGTGGAGTTAGAGCTAGAATATCAGTACCTGTAGAGGCAGAAGAAGTAAGTGATAATCTTAAAACTCTTGCTATCAGAATTAGAGGATTAAAGGGCGGACATTCTGGTATGGAGATTAATAAGGAAAGAGGAAACTCTAACAAGATGATGGGAAGATTCTTAATGGATCTTAACTCAGTGGTAGATTTTAAGTTAGCATCACTTAATGGTGGAGCTAAGATGAATGCAATTCCAAGAGAAGCAGATGCTGTGATTTTAGTAAAAGCTGAAGAAGTTTCAAAGGTTGAAGCTAAAGTTGCTGAATGGACTAAGATATTTAAGAATGAGCTTCAAGGAATTGATGATGGTTTAATTCTTACTTGTGAAGATACTGACTCAGTGGATAAGGTATTCTCTGATGACACTAAACAAAAAGTTTTAAGAGCGGTATTTATGATTCCAAATGGAGTTCAAAGTATGAGCATGTCTGTTAAAGGCTTAGTTCAAAGCTCTACAAATCTAGGTGTTGTTATAACTACAGGAGATGCTGTGGAAATGGATAACGCTGTCAGAAGTTCAGTTGCATCTCTTAAGAAGTCTATTAAGGATCAAATGATAGTTCTTGCAGAAATCTTAGGTGCAGCTATAGAATTAGAATCAGATTATCCAGAGTGGGCATATAAGGCTGATTCTAAAATAAGAGAAATATTTGAAGCTACTTATGAAGAGACTTTTGGTAAGAAAGCTGAAATTTCAGCTATTCATGCTGGTCTTGAATGTGGATTAATAGGTGATAAATTCCATGGAGAATTAGACCAAATATCTTTTGGACCAAACATGTTTGATGTTCATACACCACAAGAAAAGGTAAGTATATCTTCAGTTGAAAGAATGTATGAATACCTATTAAATGTATTAGCTAACGTAAAGTAATTTCAAAGTAATAAAAATAAAATAACATATAATACCCCCTAAATAGTTAAACTATTTAGGGGGTTAATCTATGAGGTTGTATATTTTTGGAGAGTAAGGTATACTATATTAAATGTAAAGAAGGATAAAATTAGATAAAGTAAATTAAGTATATATAATAAATATAAAAATAAATTGATGAGATAAACCAAGGAAGGAAGTATTTTAATGGATTTTTCAGCTGTTGTATTAATGGAGAGAGAAAAGGAAACTAATTACTTAGTAAAAGAATTAGGAAGTTATGCGGTTAATGAGGGAGCAGAGTATATAACGAAGTTATATTATGATGGAGAAAAGGTACACTTATACTTTGACACTAACAAAGAAGTTGAAGATTGGGCATTTACAGCTATATATGACTTATTTAACGAAGAAGCCTTTGGGAAATTAGTTACATCTATTGAGCCTTATGATGAAGAATTTAACCCAACATGGATATTAACATTTGGGTATGACGCAGACCACACAGTCTTTGCAGAAAGATTAAATGATATTTGTGAGGTTATAGCTGAAACTATGGAAAAAGTATTTAAAGACGTAGAAGGTAAAGAAGCGGACTACAAGTAAGCCTCCAAATTTTATATTTGGCTAATGGGAAGTTAAGTGAAAAACTAAATCTCAGATTTAGGCTTTTGAACTTACTTAGGCGAGTACTCATTCGAACATATGTGAGAAGGAGTTTCATATAATATATATAATTAATGGATGTACTGTTTACAGATATAATGTATAATTAAAGTATATCCTTTTTATATTTAAGCGTATATGTGTAGTGAGGATTGTTGATTGTT
>DALZNT010000172.1:0-5384 GCA_032005505.1 Clostridium sp.
TGGATAACGCTTACCGCTCATGGGCACCTCTCTTTCAGCCATCTTAAATGACTCTAAGGTGTCTGTTAAACCCGTGGCGATTCACTGATTGGTAAGCGACCGACCCGTCAGTCCCTGGGGCTTCACAAAGATATTGTGATGGCTTTCAACATTAAGAAAAAAATATTAAGTCTGGTAATGATGTAGAAAAAACGGCCAGCTAATTTAAAAATCGCCTCACAGCGCATAAGTAATCTCGAACTCAAAAACAAAACACTGGCAGAAGAGCTCAGGCGTCTGGAAGAGAGGTTTGTTGTATGGCAGTTCAATGCTACACAGCACGGAATTAGTTTCGAGCAACTTCATAATGGACTGCCAGACATAGACAGGGAAACGAATGCTGATTAAATATTTAGTTGCGCAGATATTGCGCAATTTAAATTATATGTTATCTTGTATATACAACCAAGGAGTGGTTGATCAATTTTGCAAGGACGCAATCTATGAAAAATATAGACGCTCTTTCAAGGGAAGAAAAGCTACTTTTGCTTTTACAAATGTTCATTGAAAGATTAAAAAAATCAGGTTTTTCAAAGGACAAGATAATTCGCTATATCTGGCTGTTTTGTGTCGGCTACTACATTAAGTACTACCTTCCACAGTCTAAAACAGATCTTGCAGATCGTTTTACAATCATTTCTATGCTTTCAAGAGCTCTAAAATCGAGTTCTCCTAGAATCATTCAGCACCTTGGCTATGAACATGAGATCACGTTTTTCTTTCGCTTTATGATTCATTATGCCATTGATAATGAAGAAGAGGCGGAAAATATTTATCATGAGGAACGCGTTAAGTATAAGAAGGCGATACTTTTCAATCAAGTGATAACTACAAGGAAGAAGAGGAGGAGGAAAAGGGTTTAGATTTCCGCGATGGTAAAATTCACTTTAAAAATTGTCTTAGATCACTATTTTTAAACTTTGGCTTGGAAAAATTACTTCACTAAGAGTATAAAAAACATGCAGCGATAAAGCTGCGAATACTTCCGGATAATATAATGGCAACTAAATGGGCCGACTACCTCATATCTAAAGTTAGATATAATGACAAACATACGCACATTACTGATGTAATGGTACATGTCGACAATGGGGACACGGTAGGAAATGGCACTTCCTACAAACGCGAATGGGTTATTGAAAAAATAAACGGTAACAACAGCTTTTACACTATTTTGAAAGACGCAGATGATAAATGGAAAAAAGGACAGGAAGTAATAAAAGATCGTGTAAATGGGGTTGATTATATCACTACAAAACCTAACGGTTCTGCTAGGGATAATTTAGAGAATCTTCCAGAATATTAGCTTGAAAATTCATTAAAAATGGCTCCGCATGGATTGAATGAGCCATTTTTTAATTTAAAGTTCTTGTGTTTTATATTATAAAAATAGATGAAATAAGAAGAGTCATCGGGATGCATATTATTAAAATCACAGCTAAGGCTATAAAACCCCAAGCGCTCATTGAAGCTGTTCCAGCATTTTTAACCAAAAACAAAGATAAAATCTCTAATTTGGTTAAAAATTTGATAAGAATATAGCATAAGAAAATAATAATCAAACTTATTTGAGTCATAAGAGACGTATAAAGCATTAATGCTTGAGGTATAAAATAATTTGTCATTAGTCCTTTAGAAGTCACTATTATCATTGTTTCGTTATGAATTATATTAAGAGATGAATAAAATGTTTGAACTGGTTCCCAATTTGTAATTGGTCTCTTTTCTAAATAAAGGCCTTGCATTGTATATAGATCATCAATTGAACTAATCTTTAATTTATAGATCACTATTGTAAACAAAAAAACAATTAATAAGATAGACGTTATAAAAAATAGTATTGCTTTAAATGAGCTAAACCTATTTCTTAAAGAGTATTTTATATATACCCGTGTTATCGAAATTGAGATGAAATCTAAAAGTAAAGAGTACACAAAGCCGTAATTTAAAAAGTTATTTATAGATGCATCTAGAACTGTTGGGATATGATTTGGTATTATATGGTCAGGGTTATAAAAAATCAACATCCATAAAAACCATGAGATAAAAAGAAAAGTTGAATATAAAATTGTAAACAGCGGAATAGTTAAGATTTGTCTTTTAGAAAAAAAGTTGCACCAAAGAGTAAAAAGAAGTTCGTAGACCACCATTGCGCAAATTTTTCGGCTTTAACTTTTTTTGTAGATATTAATCCGGTGATTTTTAATGATATAAGTATTTTCCTTTTTTCGTCAAAGCTGAAAAGCCCTAGCATAATTCCGCATAAACTTAGGATAGCCGAAAAAGGAATGGCTATAATTCCAGTAATCGTAACAAGTTGATCATGCATAAAATTTTCGCTTCAAAGTTTAATTGTTAATAAAGCAGTAATAAATTAAGAGCGTTGAAGAGGGGATATTAGTAGCTCCCACAGGTATTCACTGGCACCATTAAAGCTAAGCTTTGCTGTTCGTTGTACACCACCATATCCCATACCCATGGGGACTAGAAATAATGATTGCTCATCGTAGTTAAGTGAAAGAGATTCCTGCATTGTGTTTTCAGGAGCGCTTTCATCATTCGTATAAGAAATTCCTTTTCCAAAATATCTGCCCGTATTTAATCTAATGCCGCATTTAGCAACGGTTTTACCATCGCGATATATAACACAACCAAAAGCATTGTGATCTATTGGTATAAAGCGTGTATCAATTCCTTCATTTCTTTCTTTTAATTCCAATAACGACTGTTCAAAAAATCTTTTGACATATTTCATAGCTTCGTCAAGGAATCTATCTTTATCGACATCAGTAAACGTTTTCGCTAACCTTAGATTGCTAGAGCGGGGGATATCGATATGGGGAACATTTGAAGGGAATAATATATTCGTAGAAGTAACGCGTCTCGGTGATTTCGAAGTGCTTTTAACTAATAAAGCTTCTAATGCTTTACGCAACTGCTTAACAATATCTAAAAATGCGTCATCCTTGTCAGGCCACTTCGATACGGGCATACCGTCTTTTGGTACTGCTAAAAGTTTGCTAAATGGAGCATTAGCTGATTGCCAGTCACATGGCCGCAAGATGACAGGTATCACCTCGCACTTACCTTGATCCCGAAGTTGCATTGCTCGCTGCACTTCAACATCAAAACAATAACTTGAAGCTAGGAAATCAGGGCTTATTAGCAACAGAACTATGTCAGACCTCTCAAGCTCAACGTCAATGGTCGAATCGATTTGTGAACCAGCCACTATTCGTCTGTCATGCCACACGTCAATTGAGCCTTCTCTTTTTAACATAGCAAGATGTACTTCAAGCTCTTCTCGAAATTGCTCGTCTTTATGCGAATATGATACAAATATGCTAGTCATAATTAGCTCCTCAAAAATTCACAGTTTTTAGATCATGCTTAATCACCCAATATCCTTGAAAGTCTACAATTCTTTGTTACCTTTAATATCCCATCCAGACTGGCTTTCAGCACCTTTGCCGCCGCTTGCTGACTGTTCCCAATACTGTATTTTAACTTTTGAAGCCTGGAACTGATATGAGACACTGATCAGGTCACGGCTTGTAGCGCCATTGAAAATTACATTGGTGATAAGAACGTCTTCAAGCGTAATGCGACAGTACTCGATTTGGCTCCCGCCAGCCTTACATACCGAAAGCTCAACCTTACCGATATGCTTGCCGTTAGAGACATAGCGCATGATTGCTGGAGTTGCTTTGTCTATGAGGGCCTGAACCGAGAGATCACGGTACTGAACTTTTCCAGCACCACCTCCGCCTCCAACTGTCATGTTCCCCGGCTGGTTCGCGCCCCATGTGAAAGATTCAATAGAAGTCCAGCCTTTATGGTTACTATCCTGCGATTCACCTGTTATGCCATCAATTTTTAAGAAGAGATCTGTGCTCATAGTTGGTCCTTTCACTTTCCCTGAGAAGGGTAATCTGATTAAATAACTTAATGATACGTATAATGACATAAAGGCACAGCCATGGACTACTGGAAACCAAACAGATTTAAGGATTACTTTCTGACTATGGCTCATGCCGAGGCGAATCAGTTGCTTAGTAATGCCAATCACCTTTCTCACCTGTACCTGAAAGATGGATTCAATCGATTGCAGTTCCAGGATGACGTTAAAGCTTTCGTTAACGCTCAACTCAACCTTATCCGTTCAGATTCAACTGATGCTCAATGCCAGGAGTGCATTCAAAACCTAAAAAAGGAAAATGAGTACCTCACTATTCAGGACAGAATGCTGAGGGCAGGTACGGCTGCGGTTCATGCCTCAGTGCAACTTGTCAGGAATGGAGATTTTTGGGGCTATGTGATCAATGGTGTTGGGGTAGTGCTTAGCGGTCTACAGGTCATTGCAGGTGTTTCGGTGATTGGAGCTTCCCTTGCGTCAGGAACAATCATAGGGACAGCCTTTGGAGGCATGTTGGTTTTGCATGGACTTAATGGTTTTCAGGAGTCTGTTGAGAACCTGGTTTATGGCAAAACTGATAGTGCGGGATTACTTAAACAGGGTTATGTAGCAACAGCTGAGTTTTTAGGGTTCGAACAGAGGGTTGGACAGTTAGCATACAGTTCGATGGACCTGACACTTTCTCTCTATGGCATCGTGCGTCTGGTACAAAAACCTGAGGCCTGGCGTCTCTACTATTACCTTAATACCGACTACGTTCGCGGTATTAAGGAAATGAGCAGAAAAGAGCTATTCATTGAAGTCTATAATGACGCTTCAGCCATTAAGTCAATTTCTGATACTTACAAAGAGTGACCATGCTTTTTCATAAATCTGTAAGCTTTGAATGCAGGTTTCAAAGGTACGAATATATATAAAATCACGAAACCTGCTACAAGTGTGATCGAATACGAAAGAAGGTTTTCTTGTGTACCACTGTGAATGGTATAAATGAGTCCTGCGAGAAGGATTGCTATTAATATCATTGCAACTATGAATCTTTTCTTTAACTGTGAAAGGAGCCAGGGATAAGGATAACCGTCTTTTTCAGCATGCTGACGTATCACAGAGACTTCTTTTGGTGTAAACCCCTCTTTTACAAGCATTTCTTCGATTTGCATTTTGTTCATAATGAGCGTCATTCATTTGTCTTACGATAGTCTGATTGTAACTCATTACCTAAGCCCTATACAAACCGGACAGGCCTTTGAAGGGCTTCTGGTTTTTTATTTTTAGAATGGTTCCCTGGTGCTAACACTTGCGCATAAAATATTTGTTTTGAAATCCCGGTGAAAAATGAGCTTGTTAATTATTGGATTCAATTAAGGTGATACTTGATCCTACCCACGTAATGTGGACACGGCCCTAAGCGAGGTTTTGGTTTTCAAAC
>DALZNT010000173.1:0-5356 GCA_032005505.1 Clostridium sp.
TTCTACGCAATGTTAAATATCTCTACTTCCTATTAAATGATTTTCTAATTTTATGTCTATGACTTCTTTTAAAAGCTTTTGAAGGACAGCAGCAAAGACTGCAACCACCATGCAACAAAAAATAATGACCATTCCGATTACTATAATACCTGGGGCATCGTCTACCTCTGCCATGAGATATAATAGTGGCATAAATAATACATATAAGGCACTGATGGTGATAGCACAGTATTTGATATTCTTTAAAGCCTTTACAGATAATTCCGAAAACGCCTGATTTTTGTCAATATAGCTTAAAAGTTTTAAAGTCTGATACAGTGCAAAGAAAAATACTATCGCCGTTGCATACAACCCGATTAAAAAGGGATATTGCAAAAAATCTAACTTTGGATTTAATTCTGCAAAAAATTCAGCTATCTCAGGTAACAAAAATATAGATAAACCAAGAATCAGAATTCCAATAAGAAAAACAACTACCTTTAAAAAGAGTGTCTCTCGTTTCATAAAAAGCACCTCTCTCATTTATTATTAATTTGATTTTAACACATTTTTTATCGTTTTACAATAAATTATTAGCGACTTTCATTGTATTATTATTAATACAACCTAGTTGGTGCCGGAAGGGTTGCATTTCGATTTACAACTGAGGACTTTTAATTTTAGATAAAGTATATATAATGTACCCTATAGAGTAGACAATAAAAAAGTCTATTCTATTTATTTCTTCCCCCACTTTTGACCGTTAGTTTTGATACCACTATATTTATTTTGCTTATAGGGCATAAAAGTGTCGATATCAATACTTTTGAGATAAGAAACTTAGTCATAAATTACACCTTTTAAAAGAGCTGAAATTTAATTGAAAATAGCATAATGGATATTGGAGTAATCATGTGGCTGGTTTTTATACGTATATCGGCTATACCGTTAGTGGCGTAAATTAATAATATACGTAGAAATTTAACATAGAGGAATACAAATCCAATATACTTGCTTAATATTTCTAGATTTGTTAAAATAATTTTGTAATTTGTTAACTATTTATCCTAGTATACTTTCAGAAATGTAAAATTAAAAATAGTATAATGAATATATTTGCATATGTTGACTGTCACACTTGGAATAATTAAATTTAGAAGTTCTTGTTGTTGATACATTTTTAAAATGATAATTAAAGTATTTCTAAGGATATGTAAAAATTTAATGGTTGTGAATTATTCTCAAACTTTAAAGGTAGGGATATGATATGAAAAAAAAGAACTTTATTATAATCACAGTTGTTGCTGTAATTATTGGTTGTACTATATTTTATAACGAGATTAGCAAATCAATAATAAATAACTCTGATTTGCCAAAAGGAGAGTTATTAAAGGAATCTAGCTCTAAAAATGGTATATATACAATAAAGATATATCAATGTAATGGTGGAGCAACTATGGATTTTGCCGTTAGAGGTGAACTTATTATCAATGATACTGATGAAACAAAAGATATTTATTGGGAATATCATGTTAAGGACGCAACTGTTTTTTGGGAAGATAATGATACTGTAACAATTAACGGTAAACTAATAAATTTACCTAATGGAAAATATGATTGGAGATCTGATAAAAATAAAGGTACTCAACCATCAAGCTAAAAGTAAATTTCCAATTTATTTTAGAACATTTATCAGAAATAAATTGGAATAGTAGGATTACCCCTATATAGTAAAGCAAAAGTATCTTGTAAAATGTGGACAACTTTTTGTGCCAATTTTACAAGATACAATTTTCTTTTTTATGTTTATTGTTTATATATGCCAGATTAAGTATAGTGCTATTCCTTGTTTTATTTTTCGTTGATCTCTTGGATCATCTCCATAAGGCTCCTCCCCCAAAGGCTCACCCCATTCTGGACGACTTGTGCCAGCTCTTTTTTGTGCATACCCAGCAGCTCGAAGTAAAAGTTGATCTGTGAATCCAAAAGCTTTACCTAAATATCCATATGCAATATTTCCAGGAGCATCACCATCGATAATATTACCTATATAAATATATTTACTAGCGTTATATCCTTGATTTTTTAAATCTACTGCAGATCCATTCCTTACCAAATCGTAAAATTCCGATAATTTTACGATTTCAGACGCATGTTTCATATCTGCATAAATATATTCATATCTTAACATTAAATTATTAAGGTCTTTAGTTATGTCTAGTATATTATCGGGGGGCTAAACAAGCTCGTATTGCATTAACAACACTTCTAGCCATACGCTTTAAACTTTGTTCATTTTTTAATATATCGGCATCAGAAGCACAATCTATAAATCCATGTTCTATAATTATTGCAGGCATAGAAGTTTCTCTTATTACATGATAATAATCTTTGCCTCCATCACCCATTCTAGTTTTAGCACCTCTATTAACAAATATATCTGAAAGTGCATTACTAGCAGCAACTGCATATTCTTTGCTATCTCCGCCAACTATACTATACCATACCTCTGAACCACATCCACCTCCAGAATTTACATGATTAGAAATATATAAATCAGCACCTAAACTATTTGCTGTGTTTGTTCTCTCCAATAATGAAACAGTACTATCAGAATTTCTTGATAAAATAACCTCAAAACCTGCTTCTCTAAAATATTGATCCTGATATAAGGATATTTTAAGATTTATATTTTTTTCTTGTAGTCCATTTCCTGAAGCACCTGGGTCACTTCCACCATGTCCTGGATCTATAAATACTTTTCTTCCACCAGTTACAGGAGGTAATATTGGGCCTCCACCGCCAGATCCACCTGAATCACCAGAAACTATTTCAGCTTGTATAGCTTCGATTGGTTGTCCATATATTCCAGCATAATCTTCTAAACCTGTTACCCATGGAAGCCATCTACCTCCTGCATATACTTGATATGTTACATTAACGTCAGCCTTAATTAATTCCTTCTTTCTTTTATATTTCTAACTTCTTAATCGATTAAGTAATTACATATATAAAAGAGTATTATTAATTTAATTTGTAAACCTAACTTTAAAACTTTTTATTTATTCTTCATTAAATATTTATTTATATCTTCAACATTGTTTTTCACTACTTCAATAATAGGATTTATTAAGTAATAAACCCTAAAAACTTAAATCACCTTTAATATTTCATCAGCTATTACTATCGCAAAATCATCCTGTCTATTTCTTAATTAGAATGCCTATTTTGTACAATGAAATTCATGTTATATGTTTCATCACTAAATGCAAAGAAGAGGTGCCCCATCAGCACCTCTTCACTATTACGCTACCTTCTTTTTTCTCATTGCTCTGATTAATGTACTCTTTGAAATATTAGTTTTGACACTATTCTACATATCGATTATAGGTTGTAGAAACATCGGTATCGATGCTTTTAAGTTGCGACCTCAAAGGTTACTCCTTATGATAATCTAGCATAAAAAGTGAATATATAGATTAAATCATCATTTACTAACTAATCGTTTTGAGTTTTACACATTATTTATGTATAATTTATTTAAAGATATTTTAAGGAGATGTTGTTATGAATGAAAAAATTAAATTATTATTAATATATTTGTTTACATTAATAATGACGATTATGATTTCGATAGTGTTTCGGCATAGCTCAATAAAGATTATAGGTTTAATATTTATAATCTTATTTAATATAACACTATTTATATTTTTACTAAAACATATGAATATAAATAAAACCTTAGTATCAAAGTTTTTATTTGTCATTGTTTTATTATATATACCTTTAATTATAGATATTGATTACTTTATCTCATCCTATATTCAATCAACCCCTACTTTAATTTTTCCAGAAATAATATTAGTAATTTTAAATATAATCCTTATTCCCTATGTTTATATTTTTGATATTTTATTTAGGCTAGGTATAATTGAATTTTCTTTTATTATAATACCATTTTTTTACTATATACTTTATCTTATAATAAAAAAAATCCTATAAATAAGATTTTTTTTATAAGAATTGTAATGGTCAAGCAAAATTGTAATACTTTTGTCTAAAAAGATTTTATAGAATATCTTGCTTCAAATGGAGTTAGTCCTCCATTGAAAGAGTGTGGTCTTACATGGTTATACCATGTATAGGCAAAATCATAAACAGTACTGTTTAAAATTTCATCTGTCTTAAAATTGAAAAGATATAAGAATTCATTCTTGAAAGTGTTAAAATATCGCTCCATAGGAGCATTGTCATAAGGGCATCCAGCTTTACTCATACTTTGTTGTAAATTATTATTAACGCAAAATTCTGTGAAATCCTTTGATGTGTATTGACTTCCTTGATCACTATGAATAATTATTTTATTAGTTATTTTACCTACTTTATTTAGAGCTAAATTTAAAGTTTTTATTGCCAACTCAGAAGTCATTTCCTTACCATTCAGAGTTGAAACTATAGACCTATCGTAAAGGTCTAAAACAGAGCAGTTATAGAGAGTTTTCCCATCCTGAAGGTACATATATGTAAAATCTGTGCACCATACGGTGTTTTGTGCTTGTACAGAAAACTTTTGCTTTAAAAGATTAGGAAAAATTTTATGGGCATCGCCCTTAATGTATCTAGGTTTTTTTCCTCTAACTATTGAAAGTAACTTTAATTCCTTGTTCATGTATTTATGGATTGTTGCTTTGCTGTAACTAAGCCCTTTTCTCTTAAGAAAAATATGCATGTTTCTATAGCCAACAACGACCTTATATTCGTGATAAATATTATTGATAGATGCAAGCGTAGCTTGTTTTTGTGCATGATAATTAGACTTCCTATTCTTAAGGAAGTTATAATAGGCATTAGGGGATAACTCAAACTTTCTTAGTAGCCATCTTACACCAAATTCTAATTGATGTTCTTGAATAAAACGATAAGTTTTTAATCTATTTCCTTCGCAAAGAATGCCGCTGCCTTTTTTAAGAATCTATTTTCTTTCTCAAGCTCTTCGAGCTGCTTTTTAAGTTGTAAATTCTCTTTGAAATAATTTTTTTCTTCGTTTTTTGTAGGATTAGTTTGGCACTCTTCACGGTATGATTTCACCCAATTACATATTGTAGCTTTATTAACACCATATTCCTTGGAAAGGCTTAAAAGTGTCCTTCCATCATTAAGGTGTAGGTGTATCATTTTTTCTCTAAATTCATCTTCATATTTACTCATTAGTCAACCTCATTTCTCTAATTTGATTATATCATTAATTAGATAGAGGTGTTACAACTTAAGTATATCAGGTCATTATTATTAATTTCTACTCTTTTACTATCAATTAATCTCTCTAAAGTACTGAATGCTGGTAATTCACAATTGTGTTTTATTAAAACTTCAATGA
>DALZNT010000174.1:0-5354 GCA_032005505.1 Clostridium sp.
CTACTTATTTATTAATAATAATTATCACTTATCTCTTCCTTCTATCTACTTATTTCTCATAATATCTTAATATTTAAACATTCCCATTTCCAGAAAAATTATTTTTAAATATAACACATAAATTCTAAACATTTACCTGTTAATCATATATATTAATGTATCCAACTATTAGTAGTAGATATTTGGCTAAAACTTATTAAAAAGGGGTTGTATTTCATGGAACACACTTTATTTTTATGGGAATCTTCCGGTGCAGTAATAATATTTTTACTAGGTTCCTTTATCCACTTTGGTTATGAACTAACTAATAAAATCAATTTATTTACAGTATTCTTTGCAGTTAACGAAAGTGTCTGGGAACATGCCAAGCTAACCTTCTGGGCTCCAATTATTTACGGAATCATCGAATACTTTTTTATTGGACAATTTTTCCATAACTTTCTCACTGCTAAAACTATAAGTGCCCTAATTACTACTATAGCAATGATTGCTCTATTTTATACTTATAGAGGTATCACTGAACGTCATTCTCTAGTTGCTGATTTAATAATTTATGAAATAAGTATTATTATTGGTCTGGTTGTTAGTTATAAAATGTCTTTAATGAGCCCACTTCTTGCTTTTGCAAATAAAATTTCTATTTTTGTTATCATTTTCTTTATATTTATTTTCTATATATTTAGCTATAAACCACCCAAAGCACCTGTATTTAAATGTGGAGCTACAGGTAAATATGGAATATAAATAAATTTAATCCATATTATTACTTTGTATTATACCACACTTATTCAAAAATTGTATTATTAGGTGATTTGTTGATAGTACGTTCATAATAAAGATTTCAAATAAGCTACTATATATAAAAATGACTATTTTATAAAGCTAACACTCAATAAAATAGTCATCAATACTTTTATAAACTATTTACAACTTCCGTTGCAATTACCACCACAGCCACAACCTTTTCTAGCAAAAGTAAATAATACCTCTGCATTTTCTTTGGCTTGTCCTTCATTAGCAACTATTTCTGTTTCTTCTATACTTGTTTCAACTATAGTATTGCTCATAATGATATTCTCCTTTGTTTATAACTAACTACTCACTAATATAAATTAGTAAATAGACATTGTCAATTTAATTTCTACTATTTTCAAGTCTCACCTAATAAATTCTTATTTTATTTATCTTTAAAGTAGCTATAGCTGCTATAAGTCCGTATATCATTGAATAAAAATAGCCGCTAAATTAAAATACAAATTTAGCGGCTATCCTTATTTTACATATATTTTTTCTCTAACTCTTCTAAAATAGATATATTATTAACCCTTATTTCTTCGTTATTTTTTTCAAATTCAATACATTCACTATTAACTTGATTCATAACCTCTTCACTAAGCTGTCTTTCGCCAAACTTATAGATAACATTATCTTCTTTATCTATATGTCTCTCTAAAAGATTAGTATAAGATATGGCATTAGCAATTACATCTAAAACAGCTTCTTCATCTCCAGCCTTTAACTTTTCCAAAGCTTCCTCTAGACTTTTTATATAAAGCCTTCCCATATCATGTTCTACCAACATTCCATAATTTATTGTCTTCTCTCCTACTGCTCCAAGATGTTCCACCATCCTATTAAAGAGTAATACTTCTTCTTTTTTATGATGATGAGCATCAGCATAGTCCCTAATAAAACTTATTATAGTTTTAAAATCATTATAATCTATCTCTCTATCATTGTAAGCCTTAAAACAAACTTTTCTCACTACATGGAGCATACGCATTATATATTTATGCTCATCCATCATTATCTCAATAGCATTCATATCTTTTTCCTCCTCTTAACTTTACTTTTCATAAATAACCATAAAATTATAATTCATATACCTGTAAATCATCATCAGCCATACTATTTTCTATTACCATAGTATTATCTTCTTTTTCACCATAGTGGAAGTCACTATTAACAGCCGTTACAAATGCTTTAATCCAGAATTCTCTTAATTCATAAAATACCTTTACATCTACGCCTTCTCTTTGCCATATATCACTATGAACGCAAATTCTTCTTTTCCACTGAACCTTAAAATCATCAGAATGAATTACTTCATTAACTCTATCGCATGGCATTCCATCTAAAATATAATCATTTATGCTATTATATATTTCTAATGCAGTATTAATTTCTTTACCACTTATCTTTACCTCTTCTGCAGCCTTTACCCCTTGAGAAATATATATATTTTCTAACTTTATTTTCCCCTCATCACTCTCTAAAACAGCCTTGGTCCATGCTGCCATTCTTCCTTCTGCTGAATGAATCTTTTCTTGTAACCATCCGTGAATATTGCCAACATCTATCATGTCTTCTAATGGTAGATCGGGTAACATTTCACCATATTGTTTATTTATCATTTCAGATAATCCTATTACATCTAAACCTGCCTCTTTTGCAATGACAATTATCTCTTTCTCTAACCCTTCAAACCACTTTATTTTATTAAATAACCAATAGTGTATTTTTCCTAAGTATAAGCTCATCTTTTTCCCTCCTAATTTTGTTGTTCTTCAAATACTATTTAATTAATGGATAAAATTAATTTTTTTCAATCCTAAATCTCAACTTTATATCTTAAATTCAGTATACTTAAATCTCCCCTTTATATTCAGTAACATTTGTTACACATTACATAATTATATTTTCATCTTAATTTACTTATATATACCTTAAATCAATATAATCAATTCAAAAATTCGTAAACCTTATATGCGCATCGGGTTGACAATCCTTTTCTGAAAATATATACTAAAAGAAAAATAATATTATAATATAAAAGGGGTTAATATGAAAAATACTAATATTAAAGAATTAACTATAGTCGGGCTTTGTGCCGCACTCATGGCCATATTTTCACAAATATCAATTCCGTTACCATCTGGAGTCCCTATAACCTTACAGCCCTTTGCTGTAGTTTTAATAAGCGTTATATTAGAACAAAAACTCGGTACTCTTTCTATTCTAATCTTCATACTTATAGGTGCCATCGGAATGCCTGTATTCGCTAACTTCAATTCAGGATTTAGCGCTATCCTTGGTCCAACGGGAGGTTTTCTAACAGGATTTCTAATAATGTCCTATATTGTTGGATCTTCATCTAAAAGTAAATCTAAAGCAATTATATTTCTTGGTGCCTATTTGGGATTAGCAATTGATTATCTAGTCGGTGTTGGCCAATTATCCGTTGTGGCTAATCTAACTATTCCTCAAGCCCTTGTTGCTGGCTGCTATCCTTACATTGTAAAAGATATAATTTTAACTGCTGTAGCTGTTACTATAGGTTTGAAAATTAAACCTATAGTAACTAAAGAGCTCCATAAAGTTATTAAATATTAAACTCATCCTTTATTAGGATTAATCTTCTAATTAAAATGTTAAATAAATAGCATATAATATAAACTTAATTAATCCTTATTGCCCAGCTTATAAAATAATATTTATAAGTTGGGCATTTTTTGAGTTTAATACATTACACACACTTCTTCAAAACATTAACTTTATTGTATATTTATACCTTAAGGATGGTACCCAAAATGGAAACACAATAAAAAAATCTATGGCGTTGGTATTCCAAGCCTTAGGAAGTGGTGTCCTGAGTTTAATTAACTCCATTGCTAGACAACTTGGAGTAATTCTTCCCTCAGCTTTTATCTTTGCAAAATTCTTTGGCTTAAACTCTGTATGGCTGGCATTTCCCCTATCCGAAATAGTATCTGTGATTTTAAGTATTATCTTCTTATAGATCCATTTATGACAAAAAAATAAAACCCTTAGAGATATCTAAGGATTTTTTGTAGTCTAACAGTATAAAAATTTAATTAATATAAGAGGAGCCTAAATAGTTAGGCTCCCCTTATGTTACATTATGAGACTATATTGAAAATATTATTTATACTAAATTCTAATTAAGATATTATTTATAAAACTCTTGAGTTGCATATACCTTATTTCCTATTTTATATACACCTACTCCTATACTATCAAAATTAGTTGATAGTATATTGGCTCTGTGACCTGGAGAGTTCATCCAATTAGTCATGAACTGCTTAGCTAAAGCCGTAGCATCTGTGTTTCCACCTATATATGCAATATTCTCACCCCAAGCTCTATAGGAAACTCCGTCAGCTTTCATTTGAGTTGTTATTAAATTACCTTTTAGATCTTCATGACTAAAGTAATTGTTATCACCCATATCTTGAGATTTAATTCTTGCATACTTCTCCATAGTTGAATTATAAGATAACGGTGCAACTCCCGCCTTTGCTCTTTCTTCATTTACTATGTTAAAGATAGCTTGTTCAACCTCAGCCATAAATTTATCATTTACAATTGTGTCATTATTTCCATCATCAGGTGTATTTTCTGTATTATCATCTGCTGGTGGCACTACTTCCGTATTATCATCCGCTGGCGGTACTACTTCCGTATTATCATCTGCTGGTGGTACTACTTCTGTATTATCATCTGCTGGTGGTATTACTCCTGTATTATCATCTGCTGGTGGTATTACTTCTGTATCATCCTCCACTGGTGGTACTACTTCTGTGTCACATCCATTTCCAATAGATGGTCTACATGGTCTTCCAGGTTTATTAGGTCTTATACAAGTAAGTTTTCTTAAAATATTACTTTCGCTATCACTTTTTTGACATACAACATTTTTTACAATGCTTGCCTCACTTACAGAATCAGCTGCCTGCGCCTGTACTCCCCCTAATACTGTTGTTCCTAATAAAGTTGCTAATGTTAATGCTATTACTTTCGATTTCATTTCCATTCCTCCTATTTTTTGAACTAAATACTTGTCCATATTTTCGATAGTAATGTACTTTTACGTCTACATCGTGACTCCTTAGTTATAACATACAATTGAGGCTAATTTTTTAGTAGATTAGTACCAACCCCTATATGCTTACCCCTATATATGAAAATTAAACTATCATTAACTTAATATCCCAAAGATAAAATAAGGCTATCACTAACCTAGCGATATTTTCATAATATATCCATGGGTAAAGTTGCCACGTATAAATTATTAAATATATGAAATAAGATTTATTTATTTTATAGCTTTATAAGAGTTTAATACATTTTTAAACTTATACTTATTATATTTCCATGTAATAAGTATACATATTAATAAAATTAATACAGCTCCAATGAGTGCATGTACAAACCACATTGCATATAACCTTTTCACAAATAATATTTGACATGTAAGTAAATCAAATATTTGTAAATTAATTATAATAAATTATTTTAATTTTTAAAATGATTTAAATAGTATGTCGTTACAC
>DALZNT010000175.1:0-5264 GCA_032005505.1 Clostridium sp.
GTAGTATAGTATGATTTATCCAACACAAAGAGAAGAAAAATATGGCTTTATAGACAAAAATGGTGAAACTATTATAGGATTTAAGTTTGATTATGCAGATTACTTTGAAGATGAGATGGCATTTGTAGAGGTAGATGGTTATTGTGGATTCATTAATAATAGTGGAGAATATGTTATAGAACCTAAATATGATGATATTAATTATTTTAATGAGGAAATGGCTAAGGTAGAGTTAAATCATAAATTTGGATATATAGATAGAAGTGGTAGAGAATTAATTCCTATTGAGTATGAAGGTGGGAAGGGCTTTACTGAGGGCGTAGCTGCGGTAATGGCTTTAGGGAAATGGGGATATATTAATAAAAGTGGTGAAATAATAATTCCATTTATATATGATGAAGCTAATGAATTTGATGAAAATGGATTAGCCCTTGTAAGAAAAGATTCTTTTTATGGCTACATAAATAAGACTGGAAATTGTTTAAGTGGATTTATATACGAGTACGGTAATAGCTTTAGTGAAGGATTAGCATCAGTTGGTCTAAATGGAAAGAATATTTATATAGATGAAAATTTAAAAGAAAAAATTAAAGGGGCTTTCGATTTTACTACCGAATTTCTAAATGGATTAGCAGCTGTTTCAGTAGAAAATATTTGGGGATATATTAATACAGTTGGAAATTTTGTTATAGAACCAATTTATAGCTGGGCGGATAGCTTTACTGGAGAATATGCACCTGTAGCTATTGAAAATAAGTATGGATTCATAGATAAAAGAGGAAAAGTTATCATACCAATAGAATATGATAATGTGTTTGACTATAGTGAAGGTTTGTTTTCTGTAGAAATAAATGAAAAATGGGGATTTGTCAATGAAGAAAATGAAATGATAATAGATCCTCAATTTGAAGAGGTAGAAAATTTTATAGATGGTGTATGTAAAGTGGTAACAGGGGAGCATGAAAGATATATAAATAGAGAAGGTAAATATATAATATAAATTTTAGGGGGTAATCATATGAGTATAATCGATTTACATTGTGATACTATATACCAGCTTACAAATAATAAAAATTTAGGCCTTAAGGAGAATCATATAGCCATTGATATAGGCAAGTTAAAATCCGCTGGGTCATTAGCTCAATTTTTTGCTTTATTTATAGACTTGAATGAACATAATAAACCATTTAATAGAGCTATGGATATGCTTAATAGATTTTATGAGGAAATTGGAAAAAATCGTAATGATATTGAGATAGCAAGAAACTTTGATGAGTTAATTCTCAATAATCAAGAAGGTAAAATTTCAGCCTTTTTAACTATTGAGGAAGGTGAAGCTATTGAAGGTTCATTAGAAAACCTAAGAAATTTTTATGATTTAGGTGTAAGACTTATTACCCTTACATGGAATCACGAAAATGCAATAGGTTATCCAAACTGTAATAAAAAATTTATGAATAATGGACTTAAACCTTTTGGAATAGAAACCGTAGAAGAGATGAATAAATTAGGTATAATCATAGATGTTTCCCATTTGTCTGATGGTGGTTTTTATGATGTAGCTAAGTATAGCAAAAAACCTTTTATTGCATCGCATTCTAATAGTAGGACTATATGTGACCATAGTAGGAATTTAACTGATGAAATGATAAAAATAATTAGCAACAAAGGTGGAACCATTGGTATAAATTTTGAAAAATCATTTTTAAGTAAAGATGGAACAGTAAGTTCAGTAAAGGATATGATAAATCATATTAAGTATATTCACAATGTTGGTGGTTCAGAGGTTATTTCTCTGGGGAGCGATTTTGATGGAATAGATCCTACCAATCTAGAGATTGAGAATATATCGGAAATTAACAAACTTATAGTTGGTCTTGAAAGATCAGGTTTTAAGGGAGCCTTTATTGATATGATATTATATAAAAATGCTCTTAGAGTAATTAAAGAGGTTTTATAGTACGTAAAATTTTACTATTGCATGTATTGGAAAATTATTGTATATTTGATAGAATATATATAAGAATAACTATTCCAAAGGAGTGGTAGAGTGAAGTACAATAAAACAAAGAAAAATATATCAAAGGAGAATATTGTTCTCAAGAAAGTAGATATAGAGGGAAACATATGTGGCGAGTTTGTAGAATTTACAATTAATCATATATATGAGAACAAGAGTAATGAAGATTTAAAGGCGATATATGTATTCCCAATACCGGAAACTGCTGTAATATCAGGATTTGAAGTGAATTTGGGTGGCAGTGTTATTAAGGGAATAGTTCAAAGTAAAGCTGATGTAGAAAAAATCTATGAGAATGTATCAGTAGAGGATAATGAAAAGTTGCAATTAGAGGAGTTAAGTAAAGATAAGTTAAAGATATCTATTGGAACTATTGTCAAGGGTGAAAAAGTTGGGATTAAGATTTCCTACATTGAGGAGCTGTCTAATTATAGAAGTCAACTTAGGTTAACAATTCCTAAGATTGTAGCTCCAATTAATATGTCAGAACCGGAGAATATAAGTAAAAATAAAAATCCTTATAAGTTGTCTCTAAATCTATTAATAGAGGCTTTCGAAAAAACTATAATTACTTGTGAAACTCATCCAATTTGCATAGAAGTTGGAGAGGGAAACCTATACAAAGTTAATCTTAAAGAAAATTCTTGTTCACTAAATGAAGATATGATTATTTGTTTGAAGGAAGAGAAAACTGTTGAAGCTAGTGGAATAGTTTATGAGGATTATAAAGAAGGCGGAGGAATAGTTTATCTAAGGCTCCTACCAGACATCGAAGGAAGTATAGAGGAGAAAAAAGGAAATTATATATTTCTTTTAGATATATCTAATTCTATGGAAGGTGATAAATTAAAAGAAGCAAAAACTGCCTTACACCTGTGCATTAGAAACCTTAATAGTGAAGATAAATTTAACATAATAGCCATGGGGGATGAATTACGATATTTTTCCAAGGAAACCTTGGTAGTATTTAATGACGAAAATTTAACCAATGCCTCAAAATGGATAGATGAATTAAAATGTGAAAATGATGCTTTGATTTTTGAAGGGATTAAGTACTCTTTTGAAAATGAGAAAAAGGGTGAAGATAATACAATTATTATTTTTACTGATGATACAGTGGATGATGAAAAAGAAATATTAGATTACGTAGAAGAATTTAATGCAAATAGCAGAATATTTCCATTCGGAATAGATGCCTCAGTAAATACTTATTTTATAAATAAAATTGCTAGGTTAACCAGGGGAAAAGCAGAATTCATCAACACTGGAAAACGGATAGAAGATCGAGTGTTAAGTCAGTTTAAAAGAATTAGGGGTCTCCAAATAACAGATATAGAAATTGATTGGGGAAAAATGCAAATTGATAAAACATATCCTAGAACTATTGAGTATCTATATGATGGAGAACCATTTTCAATATTTGCTAAGGTTAAAGGTAATTTAGATGGAGTAGTAACACTAAATGGAATAGTTGATGGGAAAAGAGTTCAGCGGAGAGTAATTCTAACAAAGCTTGATTTAGCAATTAATGCAAATCTTATTGAAAAGGTTTGGTATAAAAAGAGAATTGAATCTCTAGAGAATAGGATAATTTACGAGCGAAATGAAATATATGAAGCAATGAAAAATAAGATAATAGAGCTTTCTTCTGATATAGGAATTATAAGTAATGAAACGTCATTTATACTCATTGAGGAAATTTATGAACCTATTTTAGGCGGAATAATGAGAAATTTTTTACCAGTGAATATTAATTTTAACTATGAGGATAGTAGTAAACCGTCTAGCTTTTATTATAGTCAAAGTTTAGAAAATATTGATTTAAATCAGTTAAAATGGGATGAGATAAGTAAAGAAGAATTAATGAGAATTATTGCTACACAGCAGCTTGCTAATGGAAATTTTTCATATTCTATATCAGATAGTGATAAAGATAAGCTCTTATATACTGCGGAAGCTATTATAGCCTTTACAAGGAATAATATAATTATTGATATGTATAGAAATCTGTTAATAAAAGGAGTTATATATATATTGGATAATTACAAAAACTTTTTTGATGACATGGATATATTAGTGTTTACTTATTATGCAATTAAAGAAGTTAGCTCAAAATTAGTAATAAAAGATAAACAACGTGTAAGAATCAATGAAACATTAGAAATTCTAACTTCTGTTATTGAAAATAATGGTATAGATATTTCTAAAGTTGAAGAAATTATTTTGAGTCGTGTATATAAAGATAGAGATGAAAATGTTTTGAGTGAACTCATATGTAATCTTATATACTAGAGAATATGCATTTAGATTCCATAGATAATCTAACAATTATCTATGGAATTTTTGATTTAATTGATATAGAATTATTAGGTAAATATATTATATTTTATGGCGGAAAGGAAAGAAAAGTGAAAGAACTGATTATAAGAGAAAAAAATATTGTCAAGGAACGATTGAAAATCAAAAATGTTTTAATTTCGGAGTTAGGCATTAATAATAAATTTCATATGGAATTAGTAACTGTGAATAATATTGAACATTTAATAAAGTTATATGATTCTTATATCCTTGACAATTATTTAAGCATAGTGATTCCTAATGGTATCCGGGTTTCCGTTTCTAATAGAATGACCTCAAGTGGAGGAAAGACTATATACACTAAAGCAGGTAAAGAGTCCAATTATGAAATTAGACTAAGCTTAAAAATTTTGCAAGCTTCTATTAGTGGTAATTTTAAAAAACGCATATGTGGAATTGAAGGTAAAGACCTTATAGATACTCTTATGCTTATTATAGAACATGAACTGTGTCATGTGTTAGAGTTTAGTTTTTATGGTGACTCTAGCTGTAAAGGAATACGATTTAAGGCATTGGCATGGAAAATTTTTAGACACTCCACATCATATCATGAAATATCTATCAATAATGAAAGCAACACTGCACATAGTGAAGATATAAAGATTGAGAGAGGACAAAAAGTTGGATTTTCTTATAAAGGAACAAGACTAGAAGGGATAGTTTGGAATATAAATAAACGAGCCACAGTTATGGTAGAGGATAAAAATGGTACATATAAAGATAGCAATGGCATTAAGTATACAAAGTGGTATGTGCCAATAAATTTTCTTATATAAATGAGAAGTGTATGATTAAAGATGGTAAGGGATTTCTTATCTACTTTCTATAAATTTAAATAAATGAAATCTTAATAATAATTGTCATAATTGTAATACTAATAAAAAAC
>DALZNT010000176.1:0-5242 GCA_032005505.1 Clostridium sp.
CTCGGCTGTTAACCGATAGGTTGGAGGTTCGAATCCTCTTCGCGGAGCCATTTTATTAAATTCCTATGTTACAGTCTTACAGAGTTAAGGCTTTTTTTATTTTTCGTAAATATTTTTAATAGAAATAGTATGCTTTCAAAATAAAGTGAAAATGTGCAAAAAGCATTAAAACATATAACAAATTTAATAATCATACTCGGTATTCACCCAAATAGAGGTTCCATCAGTTTTAATTTTAATAGTCCCATTCAAGTCAGTTCTATAAATCGAGGAATTTAAATCTTTTAATGTAGTTAAAGTATTTTTATGAGGATGACCATAGTCATTTCCCATGCCACAGCTAATAATAGATATAAAGGGATTAACTTCATTTAAAAAATTTAAGGTTGATGAGCTATTGCTTCCATGATGAGATACTTTGAGAACTTTACTGGAAAGATTTACAGGTGAAGAGAGTAATTTAGTTTCTACTTCTTTTTCAACATCTCCTGTAAATAAAAAAGAAATATCTTTGTGATTGTACTGTACTACCATTGAATAATTGTTAATATTATCATCAATAGTGGAACCAGTCCAAAGAAAGTATAAAGAATTATTATTTGATAATTTAATGGTCAAATTATCTGTTACAGTACTTATATTTAGGTTTTTGGATTTTAAAGCTTCAATCATGTTTTTAAAGTCAGTATCTGTAGTTGTTATTTTAGGTCCAATAAATTTATGTACACCAAAGTTATTTATTATATCATCCATGGCTCCAATATGATCTTCATGAGGATGAGTAGCTATAATATAATTGAGCTTTTTTATGTGTAAAGAATTTAGGTATGAAATTAAAAATTCTGAAGAAGTGTTAGGTCCGCTATCTATTAGAATATTAAAATCTTTATTTTGAATTAATATGGCATCTCCTTGACCAACGTTAATATAATGAATAAGAGTTTCATTATTATCAAATCTTTGACCTAGGTTTGATAAATAGTTGCCGGCAAAGTAGAAAAGTATGCAGACTAAAACTACGGCAATAATGAATTTATGCTTTATATTGCTAATAGTCAATTTTATATAATTGATATAATCAGTAAACTTGATAAATTTACTGATTACATAGGGGCTAAAATTATTTGAAATATTCATTGATATTAAATCCTTTCTAAGTTATGAAATAGTCAATACAAACAAATTATTGCCAAAATATGAAAAAACATATCTGATTAGCAAGAATAATACTTCACCATACAAGGGATTATTGGTATAATAAAAAATATGCTTAATTTTGTATGATTAATGTGACAGAAAGTTGGAGAGGGGTAGTTGAATGAGAAAAATAAGGTTTGCAGTTAAATTTTCATTTATGATGCTACAGTTAGCACTAAAGAGATTTACATATCCACTATATAAAAATAGATTATCAGATGATAAAAGAGAAGAGTATTTAACTAATATAGAACATGATTGGGCACAAGCTACAATAAGATATTCAGAGTTAAAGGTAGAGGTTATTGGAGTTGAAAATTTAATTGAGGATACATGCCTTTATGTAGCTAATCATCAAAGTATGTTAGATATTCCACTTATTATGGGAAATGTTAAACATGTTACTGGAGCTATAGCAAAGATTGAAATGAAGAAGGTACCTATAGTTTCATATTGGATGGAGCAGGTTGGTTCAGTATATATTGATAGAGAAAATGGAAGAGAAGGATTAAAGGCTATTCTTAAGGGCGTAGAAAATTTGAAAAATGGTAGGTCAATGCTTATATTTCCAGAAGGAACTAGAAATAGAGGTAACGCTACTGCTGAATTTAAAAAAGGAAGCTTAAAGTTAGCTACTAAAGCGAATGTACCTATAATTCCTATAACAATATATGGGACATATAAGGGTTTAGAAGGATCACCAGAAGACTTAAAGGCTGGAATTATATTTCATAAGGCTATTTATACAAAGGATTTAACTAAGGAAGAGAAATCAGATTTAGCAGAGACATGCCAAAAAATAATTGAGGCGGCATTATAAATTAAAGAAAAAGCTATGACAAGATAATGTTAAACTTGTCATAGCTTATTTATTTTAAATAAACATGGGTAGTTGTTATTCAGAATCTATAGTTAAGACTATAGATTTGAGCCTCGTCATTGCTTCTATGCTATATTTTATTCCTTGAGTACCAATACCAGAGGATTTAATTCCTGAGAATGGAAAATTGTCTGGTCCTCTTTCAGATTTATTATTGATTTGTACAACACCAACCTCAAGTTTATTTGCAATATAGAAAGCATCATTTATATTTTTAGTGAAAACACAGGATTGAAGTCCATATTCAGATGCATTGGCTAAAGCTATAGCTTCATTTTTATCCTTAACTCTTATTATTGGAAGGATAGGACCAAAGGGTTCCTCCCAAGCAATCCTCATAGCTGGAGTAACTTTATCAAAGAGAGTTGGATAAAGTAAATTTTCTACTCTTTTGTTTCCACATAGAAGAGTTGCACCTTTTTTTAGGGCATCTTCTATGAGTTCTTCAACGAAATCTGCAGCAGCAGTATTTATTAGTGGTGTTATTGTAGAACCATCAGAAGGAGATCCAACAGTTAGTTTTTTTGTTCTTTCTAAGATTTTTGAAGCTAAGTTATCTGCAATATCTTCTTTTACAAGAACCCTTTTTATGGCGGTACATCTTTGGCCGGAGTAGCTGAAGGCACCGGATACTATTTCATCAGCGGCATCATTTAGATCCGCATCACTAAGGACTATGGCAGCATCCTTACCACCTAATTCCATCATCATAGGAATCATTCCAGCAATCTTAGCTATATGCTTACCCACTTGTGAAGAACCTGTAAAGTTAATAAAGTTTATATCTGGATGAGTAACGATATAATCTCCAATTTCAAAAGATTTTCCTGTTACCGTATTTATAACTCCATTAGGGATTCCAGCATCATGAAAAATTTTAACTAGATGAAGAGCGCTGATAGACCCTTGAGTAGGAGGTTTTAAAATTACAGAGTTTCCACCCATTAAGGCAGGAGCAATTTTTGAAGCAGAGAGATTTATTGGATAGTTAAATGGGGATATAGCTAAAACAACTCCTAATGGAACTCTCTGTGCAAAGCTTACTTTATTCTTTTTAAAGCCAGGGAAATTATCTGCTGCAATTGTTTCTCCTTCTAAATTTTTTCCTGCATCTGCGGTAAAACGAATAAAATCAGCCGTACGTTTAACTTCAGATATAGAAGATTTAATATCTTTGCCAATTTCCATCATAAGAATAGTGGAAAGCTCATCACAGTTTTCCTCAATAAGAGTAGCTGCTTTATGTAAAATCTTTGAACGTTCACTAACTTCAATTTCAGACCACAACTTTTGACTTTCCTTAGACGTTTTTATAACTACATCTATATCAGATGTGTTCATTTTAGGAACAGTTCCTAAACAAGTATTATCATAGGGTGATAAAATTTCTATAGTATCTGTAGTATTAACCCAGTTACCATTAATCAAGTTTTTATAGTGATTATTATCTTTTAAGCATTCAAACAAAAATATGCACCTCCAAAGTCGATGGACTTTTATATAAATATATATTCTATTAAATGAATATAGTTTAGTATTATCAAAGGTTATAATAACAATACAAAAAAATAAAATGATAATGATATAAAAGTCATATCATTATCAACTTAAATAATTATTTAATTACATTGCTAGTGTTAAGAACACTTAATATTCTATTAGAATTAATGTCTTCATTAGATAATAGGGCAGAAACACATGTTACATATTCAGGCTGAGTATCGCTGCTCCACTGTATTTTTTCTCCGATTATATTTTCAATAATACCAGAAACATCAAAACCAAGTCCTTCTAGAGAGTAACGAAGCTTATGTGGAGATATACATGGTTCACCAGCACTTCGTGTGCAAATACTACAAACAAGGCAACGACCGGATGCTAGCGTTACAGAGTTATCAAATTTATCTTCAAGACGAAGAATTTGTGAATCATTGAACTCTCTAAAACTATAATACAATCCATTAAATATATTAGAGAAATCATCCTTGCCATTACTTATATCACTATATTTATTTAAAGCATGGCTGACTATTTGAGAAAGCTCATTTTTAGGAACTTTATTTATATAAATCTTTCCACTGATAACGTAACAATACTTATACTTTGATACATAATCTATATCATTAAAGGAAAGTGGAGGACAGGACCAAACCTTACTATACTTATTACATTCTGAGCAAAATTTATTTATAACTTTTGGATTATAAAAGACTTTCAGCTCATCTACAGTTGCTTTTTTTACTATATAGGATACATAATCCATAATTTAAAACACCTCAATTATTTAAAACTTTTTAATATATACATTAATTCATTATAGATAAAAAAACAAGTATAATATATAGAATAAAGAAATTTTATCTAAACAAAATAAAAAGATCGCCTAAGCGATCTTTTTATTTTTAAATATCATCAGTATATCTGCTTTTTCCGAAGAAAGAAATTGAGTATAATCCTGCAAGACCTACTAGAGAGTAGATTATTCTGCTAAAGGTACTTATTGTACCAAATGCGCTAGAGCCTGCAAATAGGACAGCTACTAAGTCAAAACTGAATAGTCCAATTAATCCCCAGTTTACTGCGCCTACTATTACAAGAATTAATACGATTGCATCAAATACTTTCATATATACATCTCCTTATATATTATTACACTTGTAGTATTTGTTTTTTTTAGATTTTTAGTCAAAAAAGTTTTAAGTAGTTTTAAATAATTTGTAAAAGGTTAATAAAACTCTTATAATAACTACATTTTTGAGTTTTTATATTATATAATATTATCTAGAACACATATATTTTAGAAAGAGGGGATTTAAATGAAGGCATTTTTACAATACTTCGGAGTTGTATTATTATTCGCAATTATTGTTTTTGTGGTTTATCAAGTATTAAGAAAATTCGTCCTAGACAAAATAAAAGTTAATAAATGGGTAGTATTAGGAGCAGGTATATTATTCTTTATTATACCACCACTATTTATTACTACCTTACCTACAATAATATCTAATTTTATATTGCCAGGAATATTTGTTATATTCTTTTTATGGTTTTTAGATTTATCTGGATTTATGAAAAAAATTGAGAAAAAAGCAGAAGATACTACTTATAAAAAAATAAGCAGTGTTAAAAAGAAAAAAGATGATATAGTTATTAGACCTAAGGCAA
>DALZNT010000177.1:0-5125 GCA_032005505.1 Clostridium sp.
CTAACTCTAATCTTCATTTCCTTGCTCATAATATCAGATATTCTTAAATTGGTAGCTTCGCTAACTCTTAATCCAGAAGAGTAAATTGTAGATAAAATAGCCTTATGTTTTAAATAAGTAGTGTTATCTAATAAAACTTTAACCTCTTCCTTCGTTAGATACGAAGGTAATTTCTTATCTAATCTAAGCCTAGGAACTCTCAAATCACTCCAACTACGTTCAAGAGTTACAACATAAAAAAATTTTAATGCACTATTTATAACATTTACAGTTCCCCTGCATAATTTTCTCTGATTAATGCAATAATCTAAGTAGTTGATAATATCTTTTTCACCTAGTAACTCAGGTGGTTGATTATAGAATTTGGAGAATTTTTTTACCGCGAACACCATGTTTTTGATAGAATCTGGTGTTCGTCCACGAATCTCTAAATCTTTAATCATTTTTTCAATTTTTGTATACATTTTATCACTCCTCTAAATTTAAAAGGTGTTTAAAATGTGAGAAGTGAAGCTTCCTTGAGAAAGAAACTTCACTTCTTATTTTTCACATATAAAGTTTTATTTAATCACCGAAAGCTGCCATCGCTTTTAGCGATTTAGTTCAATCTACAATTTGCGTACTTTACTTAAATTGCAAAATAAAAAATACCGTAAATTCATTGATGAATAATACGGTATTTCAGTTTATCTATTTTAATAAACCTTATGCATAGCAACTCTATAAACTTATAGGAATAGATATTTCTACCTCTGCTCCATTCGTTATTTCTGAATTACGTAGTTTAAAAGTACCATTATGTTTCATAATAATATTTTTAGTTATATATAGACCCATTCCATAATGATTTTTACTTCCTCTACTACTATCCCCCATATAAAATTCCTTAGTTCCCTTAGCTAAATCCTCTTTAGAAAATCCTTTACCATAATCAATAATAGTAAATATAATGTTTTCCCCATTACCTTCACAATTAAAGATTATTTTCCCATTTTCTTCTGAATAATCTAATGAATTATAAACTACATTCATAATTGCTCTTTTTAACAAATCTAAATCTGCATAAAACTCTTCAGGAATATCTACTTTATTTAATTCTAATTGTAGGTTTTTAATATTTAATAAGCCACTAATTATTTTATAAAATTCTTCAATAGCATCATTAGTATTAATTTTCCTTTTATTAATCTCATGTTTCATTTCAGATTTTGATATTTCAATTAATGTTTTAGTATAATCATTTATCTGCAATACACTTTGATATATAAATTCTGCATATTCTTCTTGTTCATTGTTTAATTCTGTTTCAAGTAACAGCTCTACATTTCCTCTAATTACTGTGACAGGTGTTTTAATGTCATGGGATAATGCTGAAATTTGATCCTGCTTGGCCTCTTCTAGCTCCCATTGTTTCTTTAATGTTTCTTTTAATGAATCTCTCATTTTTATTAGAGCTCCTAAAACATTATTAATTTCATGAACTCCACTATCTTGCACATTAAATTCTAAATCTTGATTCTTTATTTTTTCAGTTATTTCATATAAACAATCCATCTTTTTAACAATTTGCTTTTGAAATGATAATCCTAGATATATCACTTCTAAAAAGAAAATTAAAATAAATAAAATAATCACTAGCAATTCTGGATTTGGCAAGCTTTTTCGTAGTAATTCTGATCTAAACTGTGAATATAAAGTATATCTAAAAATGCACACTTTATCTTTTATCTCTAATTTAGTATAATAGTTACCCCATTCTTTTGGGGTTGTGCTCTCCCTTGGTGTAATATCACTTTCCTTAAAAAACTCATATACGTCTTTTGCCTTTGATTCTTTTATATTTCCATAAAGCATATTTCCATCAGCTTCAAATACAGCATAATCAACCATATCAGGTATTAGTTCTGGTAATATTTCATTTTGACTAATCATTTCCGCCTTTACTTCTTCTATAATTTTTTCAAAATAATTAGCAGGTAAAATTTCCCCACTATATAGTAATGTTCCAAATAAAGCTATAATAATTAATAATAATCCTATTGTTTGAAAGCAAAATAAACATAAATATTTAATGAAGATACTCTGCAAGTGTACCGCTTTACTTTTTATCTCCACTTATATCCTATCCCCCATACTGTTTCTATTGGTGTAACTTCAAACTTTGTAAATTTTGCTCTTATATTTTTAATATGCTCTACTATGACGGCGCTATCACTTTCTCCATTAAATCCAAAGACCTTTTCGTATATATTTTCTTTTGAGAATACTCTTCCTCGATTACATGCAAGTAACTCACATATTTCATATTCACTTTTAGTTAAATTTACTTCTTCATCATTAATACTAATATTCTTACCTGACACATTAATACAAATACCATTAATGGTAATTACATTTCTCTTTTCTCTATTTTCTCTTCTTAAATGAGCATTTACTCTACCCCTTAATTCACCAATACTAAACGGTTTTGAGATATAATCATCTCCACCAATTGATAATCCATACATAATATCATTTTCCATATTCTTTGCTGTAAGAAATAATATAGGACAATCCACTTTGCTTCTTATTTTATTACATAATGAAAATCCATCTATATCTGGCATCATAACATCTAATATAATAAGTTCATACTCTCCTAGTTGTAATTCTAATACTTCACTGGCATCAAATACAGTATTTACTATGTGGTTATCCTTTTGTAGCGCATTTTTTATTAGAGATAACACACCTTTTTCATCATCAACAGCTAATATTTTCGCCATTTTACATTTCCCCTTATAATAATATAATTTTATAAGATTGCTAACACTCCCCCTCTATAGGTAGGAGATAATTACTTGATATTAACAAATTCCTGTGATTATAGTATATTTTACATTTATCTGTAAATCAAACTTTCTTTTTTAATCTCTAAAGCCTCTTCCTTCCCAATTATAAAACCATATACAAGAAATAACTAATGACATTATAGTTAATATAAAACACATTCCTATAGCAATATAAATTTCTTTTAAATTTCCATTTATACTACTTGGATTTGATGTGAATATTATAAAATTATTCACCAGCCTACTTCCCCATGAAGATGGAATATAACTCCAAATATTCTCTCCGAGTCCAGTTAATAATAATGCACTTATCAGGCTTTGTGTAATTCCTACTCCTATAGATACACTTTTACTATATTTCATACTTAGAAATAAATGAAATATATACTCAAATATATTGCTACCTATAAGTATGAGTGCAGCAATTAAATAAAAGGATATGTTGAAAGTCTTTTCTCCAAGCCCATAATTCATACCTAAGAAAAATCCCATACAGGCTACTAAAATTGCTAAAAACCCTAATCCTATAAGTAGTACTAGTTTACTTATAAATGATAGGATTTTGATTTTACTTCCTATTAATATCTCAATAAAATTTCCAGATAGAGACTCTTGTTCTATACACATAGAAGCAACTATACTAATTAATAATGGAAATGAAACTCCAAGTACTTGTAAATATAAAGCCACTTTACTAACACTATTATATTCTGCAAAAGAATAGTATGATAAAAATAGTGCTATACCTAATAAGGGCACTATAATATGAATTCTTTTTATCATAGTTCTCTTTATCTTTAACATATCACTTTTTAATATTGTAGAAAAATATGTCACTTACCTCCCCTCCCTATTTTTAAAATATATACTTGTTACCACTGTAAAAACAATTAACCATATTACAGTTATAATTATCCCAGGTATAATAACATTTGAATTTAGAAGAGTACTTCCCTCTTCAACTGGCAATCCATTAGGTAATATATTTAAGATAGGACACATTAATCTACTTGGTATAGCAAATGGATTTAAAGACCACTTTGCACTATTTGCAAACATTACTACTCCAATAATATTACATATTATATTTATTAAAATAGTTACTATCATTCCAAATCTATCTGCTAGAAACATACAAAATGGAATTTGCCATAAAAATGTTATAAACAAAACTATAGTAGCTATAAAATTCTGAGCAAGTGATATTCTTTCTACAAATATCAGCCCACCTATAAATATTCCAATACTAAAAATAAAACTAGTGATTAAATAAATATAAGAACAAGAAATTATCTTCCCAAACCAAAGTTTATCTTTGCTAAAAGGTAGTGTGAATAAAGCGCTATATTTCAATTTCTTATCCTTTTCTACTATTGTTGATGCAATAATACTTAATGATGCTGGTAAAAACATAACGTACCACCAGTTATAAGCACCATTTTGAAAAAGATCACCTACTCCTAAAATAATAGAAAGTAATAAGGTAACTAATGGAGCAAGCCAAATTAACTTTTTGCTAAATGTTCTCTTTAATTTTTGTACTTCAGATATTATAAACTTTACCATACTAATCTTCCTTTCTATTCTTAGATGCAATTTTCATAAATAATTCTTCTAAATTATCATCTTTATCAATTTTATCTTGATATCCAAGTACACCTTCAGATATTATTCCTACATAATCAACTACTTGCTCTACTTCTGATAAAATATGACTAGAAAAGATTACGGTTATTCCTTGCTTAGGAAATGAACGGATTAAGTTTCTTAGTTCTTCAATTCCCATTGGGTCAAGCCCATTTGTTGGTTCATCTAAAATAAGTAATTTAGGGTTATTTAATAAACTAATAGCAATACCTAATCTTTGTTTCATTCCTAATGAAAACTTACCTGAAAGTTTCTTACCTGTTTCTTTTAAATCAACAATTTTTAATACTTCATCAATCCTTGAGTCAGGAAGCCCAAGTATTGTAGTTCTTACTTTAAGATTTTCTCTTGCCGTTAAATTTTCATATAAAGGTGGATTTTCAATTAATGCACCTATATCTGAAAGATGTCTTCTCTCCCACTTTTCCCCTTGAAAATAAATTTCCCCTGAAGTTGGTTTATAAATACCAGCTATCATTTTTAATATAGTAGATTTACCAGCACCATTGGCTCCTAATAATCCATAAACAGAATTCTCCGGAATAGCAATACTAACCTTATCTACAGCAACTTGATGTTTAAATTTTTTACAAATGTTTTTAGTTTCTAAAATATATTTCATATTTTCTCCTCCTCCTTATCTCTTT
>DALZNT010000178.1:0-4931 GCA_032005505.1 Clostridium sp.
TTCAATGCCAGGATATTTGACTTAAGCGATAGAGCAATACAAAAGCAATTGAAATTAGTATGTGATTATTTAGGATTTGAGAATATTAGCACACATAGTTTTAGAAAGTATTTTGCTACTCAAATATATATAAATAATAATTATAATATTGCACTGGTTAGACAATTACTCCAACACTTCAATAACACAAAAGTATATTGGAATTAGTACGCAAGAGGTTGAAACTGCTTTTTATAATCATATAAAATTATTATAAAAAGTGAGGTACTAAGTGGTGTAGTATAGATAAACTGTTAAAAAAGTAGCCTAAAAGCAAATGTTAATGCTATTTTAGGCTACACAAGTATGAGTCATTCAATTCAAGTTAAATATATTTTGATGTTTTAATCAAAAGCATTGTATAAACAATAAGCTCCACCAGCTAAGGCAACGCCTCCCCAGACTGGTGCTGTAAGTGCACCAATTGCTAGTGATTGGTTAGATGAACAAACTTGGTAAAAATATAAAACATAAGGAAATAGCCTTGAATTTTTTCAAGGCTATTTCCTTTCTTAAATTTTCTTGATTTTTCTTAATTTACTAAATATAAATCCTGAAAGTAGTATTGGTAATGAATCCAAAATAAAGAAACTTGTATTCATTGGTAATATATTGAAAATGTATAACGGGAATGATATTATAAAAATTAGTGAAGAAGCTAATAAACAATTTTTTATCATTTTCAGGTCATTGAAATTAATAGATATATTTTTCTTGAAAGGATAAAAAATGTTATTAGATGATAATTTATATGAAAGTAGAATCAGTAATAAACCTTCCCAAAAGGTTATATAATAAATGACGTTAAAATTGTAAAAATACGTTAAGATCAAGTTTGATATACAAAAAAACGGGAAAATAAAAATCATAAAAAAAGCTCCTTTTATATTTAGATTAATATCATAATTAATAGTAAATGGTAACTATACCATAAAAAAGTATAAGTATAAGTATAAGTATATCATATACTTATACAAATTCAGTACCTATATTGTATTAATTTATAATTACAACTAAATTAATTATCCTTTTGTATAATAAGGTAATATATAATTAAATAAAAATGAGAACGAGGTAAAATATGAGGGATTTTTTTAAAAAGTATTATTGTATTAAGCAACATGATTATAAAGATTGTGGTTGTGCTTGTTTAGCAACAATATGTAAGACGCATGGATTAAGATATCCAATATCTAAAATAAGAGAAGTATCAGGAACTGATAAGAAAGGAACAAGTGCTTTAGGTATAATTAAGGCTGCAGAGCAACTTGAGTTTTCTGCAAAAGGTGTCAAGGCAAATAAACCAGAAGACATATTTAGTGGTATACCGTTGCCTGCAATAGCTCATGTAGTAATAGATAAAACTCTATTACACTATGTTGTTATACATAAAATAAGCGAAAAAGAAATAATTGTTGCAGATCCAGCAAAAGGAATTGTTAAGTACACGCCAACAGAATTTTTCAATATTTGGACAGGCGTACTCATTATTATGACACCTACCGTTAAATTTCAAAAAGGAAATGAATTAAATGGTGTGTTTTCAAGATTCTTTGACCTTATAAAGCCACAAAAAAGTTTGTTAGTTAATATCTTTTTAGCTTCAATAATAATAACTATATTTGGTATTCTAGGCTCATTTTATTTTAAGCTATTAATAGATGATATAGTACCAAATAATTTAACTAGATCATTACATATTTTTTCAATAGGGTTTATGCTATTAACTATGTTTAAGGTTATTACGGAAGCATTTAGAACCCAGTTATTAATCCATTTAGGACAAAAGCTAGATATTCCATTGATGCTTGGATATTATGACCATGTAGTTAATTTACCGATGAACTTCTTTGGTACTAGAGAAGTTGGTGAAATAATATCAAGGTTTAATGATGCATCTAATATAAGAGATGCTATTTCAGGGGTAACCCTAACTATGATGATAGATGTTTTCATGGTTGTTATAGGTGGAGGAATATTATATTCTCAAAGTCCATTGTTATTTAGCATTACACTAGTACCTTTAATTTTATATGCAATAATAGTTTTTATATTTAAGAATAATATTGAAAAAGTTAATAGAGAAACTATGGAGAGTAATGCAAAATTAACATCATATTTAGTTCAATCTTTAAATGGAATAGAAACAATAAAAGCTTTTAATGCTGAAAGAGAAGTTAATCTAGAAACAGAAAAAAGATTTATAAAATTAATCAAAAATGTATTTAGAAATGGCTATATAAATAATTTTCAAGGTTCATTAAAAAGTTTAGTTAAAGGAATATTTGCAATTGCCATACTTTGGATTGGTACAACCCAAGTATTAAGTGGAAAGATAAGCTTTGGAGAATTAATAACTTTTAATGCACTATTAGTATATTTTTTAGATCCAATAGAAAATATAATAAGTTTACAGCCAACTGTACAGACTGCTGTAGTTGCAGCAGAACGACTTTCTGAAATATTAGATTTGGATTTAGAAAAATCAGCTAATGAAAGCAAAAAAATAGATCCTGAAACATTAAAAGGTGAGATAGAATTTAAAAATTTAGACTTTAGATATGGTACAAGAGGACTTATATTAAAAAATATAAATCTTAAAATCAAGCAAGGAGAACGAATAGCCCTAGTTGGAGAAAGTGGGTCAGGAAAAACTACTTTAGCTAAGTTATTAATGAATTTTTATCAATGTGAAAAAGGAGAACTAACCATAAATGGATATAATATTAAAGATATTAATGTTGAATCTTTAAGAGATAAAATAGCTTATATATCCCAGGAAACATTTTTATTTAATGGAACAATAATAGAAAATTTATCACTTGGTAATCCTTATTTAACTTATGAGGAAATTATAGAAGCTTGTAAAAAGGCTCAGATACATGATTTTATAAATGAATTACCTTTAAGATATAACACATTAGTTGAAGAAAATGGAGCAAATTTTTCTGGTGGTCAAAAACAAAGGTTATCAATAGCAAGAGCGATACTTCTAAAGCCTGAAATACTTATTATGGATGAGGCAACTAGTAATTTAGATTCAATAACAGAGAAAGCCATTGAAAACACAATCCATGACTTTAGCAAGGACATAACAACAATATTAATAGCCCATAGATTAAGTACTATAATGAGATGTGATACTATTTATATTATAGAAAAAGGTGAAATTATAGAAAAGGGTTCAAATAAAGAACTTATAGACTTAAAAGGTAAGTATTATAAACTATGGAAAGAACAACTTCCCGATAGTTATGAAGTGGAAACCATAATAGCTAAGGAGGTAGCGTGCAATGAGGTTTAAAATAGAAAGTATAGATGAACTTAGTGACAGTAGACAAGTAATGGAGGGGAAACCTCATAAATTCACAAGTATATTTATCTATATTTTATTAGTAGCAGTATTAGTTTTTTTATTATGGGCCTGGTTTAGTGAAAAGGAAGTTGTAGTTAAAATATCAGGAATCGTGAAACCTAGTGAACAAAGTTTTACAGTTTCTAATGAGATTTTAGGAACTGTAAAAGAAGTACACATAAAGGATGGACAAGATGTAAAAGAGGGAGATCTACTATATACTATAGACAATCCTCAGTTAGAAAGTGAAAAGAATAAGTTAGAAGAACAAAAAAAATCTATAGATGAAAATATAGAAAATTTAGACAAGCTCAATAAAAGCATAGAAGAGAATACTAATCATTTCACTGATAGTGAAGATGAAAAAGAATATTATTATAAGTATGAAGCTTATGAATCTGGCAATATGGTATCAAGTGAAGATAAGAATAGTTTAAATACATCTAAAAATGATTTAAATACTAAAATAGAGGGCTTGAAAAAACTAGATAAATCTATAGATGATAATAAGAATTATAATGATAAAGATAGTATTTATGATAAACAATTTGATAATTACCAAATTTCAAGAAAAGTAATAGAAGATAAAATAGGTCAATTAGAAAAAAGTAAAGCAGATATAAAAAATCAAAATGCACCTGATGAGCAAATTGCACAAATAGATGCAGAAATTGAAAATAATAAAAATGGACTAGGAAAGTTAGCCAGTGATACTAAATTGCAAATACAAAACTCTCTTGATGAACTTAATTCACAAGTTAAAAATGTTGATAGTAATATTAATAAATTTGATGAAAATGTAAGCTTATCAAAAGAAAAAAATAAAGCAACTCTATTAGTTCAAATAGAAGAACAAAAAAACTTAAACAATGAAAAATTAAAAGAGATAGATTTAGGCTTAAAAGAAGTTAATAAAAACCTTGAAAAATGCCAAGTCAAATGTGAAACTAATGGAAAATTAGATTTGAAAGCTGATTTACAATCAGGTTTAATGATAGAAACAGGGGCAATTGTAGCTGATATATTACCACAGGAAGATGAATACAAAGTTGAGTTAATTATACCCGACAAAGATATAGCTAATCTCAAAGACGGACAAGAAATAAAATATAGTTTTAATTCATTGCCATATAATGAATATGGATTTTTAACAGGTGAAATAACAAACTTAAGTATAAATTCAAAAATTGACAGTGAAAAAGGTGCCATTTTTTATACTGGAGAAGGCTCGATAGAAAAAAATACTTTATATAGCAATAAAGGTGAAGAATCAGTTATAAAAGCTGGTATGACATGTGAAGCTAGAATAATTACAAGAAAAACAAAAATGCTATATTATTTCTTAGAGAAATTAAATTTTAAAAATTAATGTATTACATGAAGAGCTAAGGTATTAAATTGTACCTAGCTCTTTATCTTTCCAGTTAAGTTTCATAACTTAATGGAAGTGAGTTTATAAATTCATGAATTATGCGGCCCTGTAAAAAACTTTGTGTAAACTGAATAAAACCTACTCCTTCTTGGAAATAATTGAGAT
>DALZNT010000179.1:0-4839 GCA_032005505.1 Clostridium sp.
ATCTAAGATTAATAACCCACAGCTTATTACATCTTCATCTTTTTTCACTGGAGCTACTCTCTTTTTAAGAGCTGTTCTTATTCTTGCTAAGAGTTCCTCTATGGCAAAAGGCTTTGTTATATAATCATCTGCCCCTGCATCTAAGCCTGATACCTTATCCATAACAGCATCTCTTGCAGTAAGCATTATAACAGGAACCTCTGAAGTTTTTCTTAGTCTTCTTAATACTTCAAGTCCATTAATTTCAGGAAGCATAACATCAAGGATAATCAAGTCAGCCTCCCCCTTCTCTGCAACTTCAAGACCCGTCCTGCCATTATTTGCTTTAACTACTTTATACCCCTCATGGATTAACTCTAACTCTATAAATCTTGCTATTTTTTCTTCATCTTCAACAATTAAAATCTTAACCATTCTTAAACTCCTTTTTAAGTGAAATTCAAACTCTACGATTTTGTTAATTGAACTTACTCCTATGAACGAATGTGAATAGTGAGTTTCCTTTTTATATCCTTAGCATATTCTGACATCTTCCTAAATACCTTATTTATCTTATCTATCTTATCTGTATTAACTCTTTTAGTAGACACTAAAAATTCTATGTCAAAGAATAGTCCTAAGAGCATTAAAGGTATGATTATCCAGAAAGCAAAAAATAAAAGTAATATTAATACTGTAAGTGGAAGCTTCAAA
The DNA here is from genome assembly GCA_032005505.1 of Clostridium sp. Lineage (GTDB taxonomy): Bacteria > Bacillota > Clostridia > Clostridiales > Clostridiaceae > Clostridium_J. Next base: position 694 of record DALZNT010000179.1, read on the forward strand.
AGCAGGTTTCCCCTTCTTTTAATTTCAAGAAAGATATTATTACAGGTATCAATAGCTTTGCAGATAGCTTCAAAAATCCCCTCAAAGTCATTTTTACCTTTTGAGCTATTACTTTCTTCAGCTTCTCTAACCTTAACTACTTCTCCTGGACTACCATAACTTTCTTTATATTCATTAGTATGAAAACCACTAAGCTCAGGCTTTTTAACTTTTCCACGATTCTCTAAATACACCATTGCATCAAGTATATCCCAATTATTATTTTCTAAAGCACTCTTAGCTTCTTCATAACTTATATTAGCTTTATCCCTTAATTTATCTACAAGTTTAAGCTTATCCATAAATAATCCTCCATATAAATAGCGATTAAACAACTACTCATATACATTCGTAGTTATGCACCACTGTGTAAGCTCGATTTGCAAAATCAAAGATTTTGAATCTTACTTAAGTTCAGTTAACTAAATCACGCGTGCCCTTTGGGTATAGATTCAGAGTTTCACTTAAATTATACCATTGGCCCCAATATTTCCAAAGAAAAATAAAGAGACTTTGAATATTTTACAATAAACATAATCATTTCAATGCAAATGATAATATTTATTGTGAGAATAACATATTAAAATGCAAATAAACCTTATCATTTATAGTTACATGATAAGGTTTATTATTTACAATCTTACTTTTCATAGCCTTCTTTAAAATCTTTCTTAATAGTATCTGCTGATTTTGATACTTCTTCAAAAATATCATTTACTCCATCATAATTCATAGCAGGACCTGAGATTGAATACTTATATCCACAGAATAATCCAACCACTAATAACACTACACTTGGCACTGATAAAAATATTAATAAAAGTACTGCTATTGTTAAGGATATTCTTATTGGTTTTTCATTATCTTTTCTAACTTCAAAGTTATTGTCATTTCCTTTTCTTATAATCTTCCCAATAAACTTAAATATTCTTCCAATAACTTCTCCAACACCACCAAACTTCTCATCATGGTTTTTAGTATTTTCTTTTTTCTCCCGCTTTTCCTCTTTTACCTCTACCTCAATTATAGTTTTATCTGCATTATTCTCTGCTTTTCCTTTTCTCTCTAAATAGATAATAGAGTCTAAAAGATCCCAATCACAATTCTCTAATGCCTCTTGTGCCTCTTCACGACTTACATTAGCCTTTCCCATTAAAACTTCAATCATTTCATTTCTTTCCATATTATATTACCTCCGTAAATTTAATTCGTTCATTCATCATAGTTATATAATACCTCTTGAAAATTAATGTAAAATGTGAGAAAGATTAAAATTAGATTAAAATCTTATTTTTTAAATTTTAATGTAAAGCTATCTTTTATTTATAAAAAAGCCTTAGGTAAGTTATATCAATACCTAAGACTATAAAACTTATTTATGATACGGTTCATCTTATCGTAAATATAAAAGTTAAAACATTCCCTTATACAATATAATTTTGATTTGACAGGTTAAAACATTCCCGCTTCTAATAAACTTATATCATTTATTATTATTTTCTTATTCCCAATAAATCTTATAATATTTTTATTTTCTAATAAGTTTAATTTTCTACTTAATGTCTCCCTGGCTATTCCACAATAGTTAGCCATTCCTTCTCTATTTAGTGGCAAATCTATTTCTATTTTTCCATCTACTACTTTTCCATATTTATCCGAAAATTCTAAGAGCATACAACATATCCTTGCTTCAGGGTCATTAGTAGATAAATTTTTTGATAAGTTCTCTACTTCTACTAGTCTTTTATTTAATTCTGAAAGGAACTTTAAACAAATTGTAATATTAGAAGATAATATTTCTTTTATATCTTCTCTTGAAATAGTACATAATTCAGTATCCTTAACAGCTGTTGCAGATATGTTACTTTCAATAATATCTCCTAATATATTATTTTCCCCAAGAAAATCTCCAACAGTTAATATATTTATAATTTGTTCTTTACCAGTAGCTGTACACTTACTTATTTTTATCATACCTTCACTTATAATAAACAGCTTTGAAACTTTATCTCCTTCTAAAAATAAATTTTCTCCCTTTTTCAAAGCCATATGCTTTCTTACAGATATTATTCTATCTAATTCTTCTTTAGAAAGTGATTCAAATATAGGAACTTCTTGTGCATATAATCTGCTTGCACATTTTTCACAACAAAAGTCACAACTCAAAATAAATACCTCCTATCAAAAATCATAGTCTTATTTTAATTATACTATAAATTTCAAATTTATTATTAAGATCCTATGATTAATCTAAAAGGTATTTATTATTTTTAATTTTATAAATCAGAGTAATATTTAGTTACTATAAACTATTAGAATATTTTTTATTACTTACAATCCTCAGGGGTAAAACTACAATATCCTATATTATCACATTCATTTTTCATATTAGTCCACTTAGCTTTACTTTCAATGCTTTCTAATGCTGTAGGATATAATATATAATTTTCCTTAAAGATATGATCTCTTAGCTCAAAGCAAATAGCATTTGAAAGCCTCTTTAATTCTCTTTTATATTCTGTGAAGTCTAAAAGAGCAACAGATTCACTTAACTTCTTTAACTCTTTCTTCTTTTTTCTTAAATCTTCATGTTCAAGTCTCATTATTCTAGTTGGTCCTGTAATTCCTCTTGTTTCAAGCTCTGGGAATAAAACATCCTCTTCTCTTTTATGATGTGGCTCAGCATCTAATATATTATCAATTAATTCAGTTACTCTTCCAAATTCTTCTCTGCTTTCATCAAAATTGTCCATATTTAATATTGTTATTGTTACTTCATCTAATTCTTTTAAAAAGTTTAAAATTAACTCATGTTCTTCTATTAACGTATATAAAACATGCCCCTTTGATATATTACTTTGTAATTTTTCAAGTTCACCCTTTAAAATCATCATATGAATTTCACATAAATGTCTTAATTCACTTGGGTTCATTCCTTCTTCTACTAAACTTTGCTCTGCAATTGAAAGCTCTAAAGGACTTATTGATTTAACTAGTTTTAAACCTTTTCCCTTTAAATCCTCTGTTAATCCCTTTTCATTTAACTCTCTTAAAATAACAGTTAATTCCTTTACCTTTTCTTCATTAACCGCTCTATTTACTCCATTATCTAATATAAATCTCTTATTTTCCAAATTAATCACCTCTATATTTATAATTAACTTTTTATTAATATCTCTTAAATAGAATATTGTTTTCTTTATGGATATGAATAAATAAATCTTTTTCAAGCTCATGCATTTTTGAATATAATAACTTAAAGCTTGTACATGCCCATTCTGGAGCATTATAATCCTCTGTAGCCTCTTCTAACTCCTTAAGTATATCTCCAGCTGCTTCATGTTCTCCTATAAAGTTTTTTATTTCTCCTCTTAGTTTTTCCTTTTCTTCTTTATTATTAATCTTTTCAAACTCAATCATCTTTGGAAATAGTGCTTTTTCTTCTTTTATTAGATGTTCTTCTAATTCACATTTAAGTGCGCCAAAAAGTTTATGAACTCTTTTTAAAACCTCTGGTAAATGATCATAATGAACTTTAAATACCTTTACTAACAATGGGTCAATGTCTTTTAATAATTCAAACGTCTTAGCATGATGAGTATTTAATATATGATTAATTAATTCTTCTGAAGGTCTTTCATTCCAATTTACATATAAAGAGTTATCAAATATAAATTTATCAAGTTCAATATTGATATCTTCAATAAACTTATCTACATCAATTTCTTTCTCCTTTAATGCAACTTCTAAATTTTTATTTCCACCGCAGCAATAATCCAATTGAATTTCATTAAACTTTTCTACAATAGCAGGATAAATAATAACACATTCACCTAAGCTTAAATTTTTATTTATACTATTTTTCATATTAATTCCTCCAAACATTTAAATTTCTTATCTATGAGTAAATTATATAAAAAACTTAAAAATAAAAATGTGATTATAGTCAGATTTTCAATAATGGATATATATTATTTAAAACAAATCAATTTTTCTATTTATAATACTTTTTAGCAATCCATTGGCATATTTAATTTCGGCGCTTTGTTCCTTTTCTAACGTCAATGAAATGCTAGGCACACCTAAAAAAAAGATGACTCCTGTTCA
>DALZNT010000180.1:0-4823 GCA_032005505.1 Clostridium sp.
AAAATTCCTCTAATCTCAATTATACTAATATATAATCACAATTTTTCTTAACCTTAAATGCTGCAAAATACTTTTCTTCCGTTGATTACTGGTACATTATAAAAACTACTATATAGTTAGCTATTCCTGCTGCTTGGTTAATTTTATTTAAATCTGTTTCATTCATAATAGCCTCTAAATATCTCGCTCTATCATAATGAGAACTCACCCTTTTCATGGCATACCAAATCTTATTTTTTTCTACTGCCTTATATATAATATGATGAAATTCATCATCCATTTTAAAGAACTCATCTATTCTTTCTGATTCCTCAAGTTCTAAAATTTTCTGCTCCGCCTCCAAGTTTACCTTTAAACGAGCCGTTTGCTCTTTCATCATCTCTTCTTTTTAAGATTTTAATCTCCATTAAAAATACCTCCTAGTATTAATATATTGAATTAATATATTAATTTAGAATTCATTTGTAATAATATACTATCTGCCTATTACACATCAAACCTTTTAATCTGCTATTATTTAGCTACTTACCATTGTTTTATACATAAACCCCATTTAATAATTCAGAAATTTCCCTATTGATAAATATATTTTCATTTGCTATATTGAAATTATAACACACTAATATATTAATATTTTATTTTCAAAACCTTATTTACCATATACACATTTATATTACCTAAATTCAAGGATTGCAAACCCGAAACTAATATATTAAATTGATTACAGTACTAAATAAGATATATAAAGGAGCAAAAAAATGAAAGCAATTAAAGTTATCGAACCTTTTAAAGTAGAAATTGTTGATGTACCAAATCCTACAATCCAAAAAGGAGACGATGTTATCGTTCGTATTACCTCTGGTGGTATTTGCGGATCTGATATCGGTATTTGGAATGGAACTAACTCTCTAGCAACTTATCCTCGTCTTATAGGTCACGAGTTCGGTGGTATTGTTACTGAAGTTGGGTCTGACGTAACATCTGTAAAAGTTGGAGATAGGGTAGCAGTTGATCCGGTGGTAAGCTGCGGAGAATGTTATGCTTGTAAAATAGGTCGCCACAATGTTTGTTCTACTCTTGAAGTTATGGGAGTACACAGAGATGGTGGATTCGCAGAATATGTAATTGCTGATGAAAAAAATATCTATAAATTTAATAAAGACTTTGATGACTCTTTATTAGGACTTGTAGAACCTTTTACTATTGGTATGGAAATAAACAACCGTGCTCAAATCACAAAAGGTGATAAAGTTCTTATCATGGGTTCAGGCCCAATCGGTATTGCTGCTATGCAAGTTGCAAAAAGAAACGGTGCAGAAGTTATCATGACAGACTTAGTAAAAGAGCGTTTAGATAAAGCTTTAACTATGGGTGCTAATGAAGTTGTTCTTGTATCTGAAGAAAACTTAGAAGAAAGACTAATGAAATTTACAGATGGGGAAGGAATCCCTGTTGTTATTGACACTGTATGCATACCTTCATCATTCGAACAATCTGTACAATTAGCTTGTCCTGCTGGACGTGTTGTTGTAATAGGACTTAAAAATCAACCATCTTCTATAACAATGGCAGAAATAACAAAGAAGGAATTAACAATTGTTGGTTCTAGATTAAACTGTAACTGTTTTGATGAGGTAATTGCCGGATTTGAAGATAACACTCTTAACCCTGAGCAATTAATGACGAAAGCTTATAACTACAAAGATATCATGGACGCATTAACTATGATTAAAGAACATCCTCAAGATGTATTAAAAATAGTTTTAAAATTTGAAGATTAATCCTGATTTGATATTTGGTGTTAACTTATATGAGGTTGGTTTATGCAAAAGAGTAGAGCAATTATTTGCAGAACTAGTTGCTGGCACTGGTATCATCCGTGCAACCTTTTAAAAATATACAGCATAATAATGGAGGACTTCGGAAAATAAATTAATATTAAATAAAAAAGAACCTATATCGATAGACTATCTTTTGTGAGTGTCCATCTTATAGGTTCCATTTTATCTAGCCAACCACTTTTTATTTACATTCCTATTAAAGTTAATCCTACTGCAATGATTACACCAGAATATAATAGGTCAATTATACAATATCCCATGATATCTTTTGCTCCAAGCCCTGCTATACCTAGTGCCGGTAAAGCCCAGAATGGTTGAATCATATTTGTCCAAGCATCTCCCCAAGCAATACACATTGCTGTTTTAGCAGAACTAACTCCAATCTCAGCAGCAGCTGGCATCATAATAGGTGCTTGTACAGCCCATTGTCCACCACCTGATGGTACGAAGAAGTTTACAAACCCTGCACTTAAGAATGAGAATAGTGGGAATGTAGTCTTATTTGAAATGCCTACGAAGAAATTAGACATTAATATTGCTAGAGATACTCCCTCTGCATTCATTCCAGTCATCATTCCCATAATACCTGCATAGAATGGGAACTGAAGTAAAATTGGACCTGCTCCCTTAGCACCTTCCATTAAAGCATGAAGGAATCTCTTTGGTGTTCCATGTAGGAATATTCCAAGGAATAAGAATATAAAGTTTACTATATCTAGGTTTAGATTGAATCCTTTAGTCACAAAGTAGTAAATAATATATGTAAATCCCATTGCAGAAATTAACCAAGTAACTATTCTACTATTTTCTAATTTATCTGCTGGTGTCATTTCAGCTTTAGTCATAGCCATGAACTCTTCTTCTTCCTCTAGTAATCTTTTATCAATCACTACTATCTTCTGTCCTTTAGAAGGATGCATAGCCTTGTTAACAAGCGGTAATGTAACAACAAGAACAAGTACTATTACTATGTTAAATATTGAAAATATAGTTTCACTAGTTGGTATTCCAGCTGCACTTATAACTCCTCCTGTAATTGCAACTAAAGATTCACCACCAGTTGCAAGTGTTAGTGGAATTGATGCCGATAATCCAGCGTGCCATAATAAGAATCCTGAATAAGCTGATGCTATTAGTAGTCTATAGTCTACCCCATCTACCTCTTTTGCAAGTTCTTTTGCAAATATAGCTCCAATAACTAGACCAAATCCCCAGTTTAATATACATGCTATTGAAGAAATAAAAGTAACTAATAAAATTGCTTGTGTTGGAGTTTTTGGAATTTTAGCTAGCTTTTTTGTCATCTTTTTAAATGCTGGTGCACTTGCTAATGTATGTCCAAATACAAGAACTAATGCCATTTGCATTGCAAATGCTAGCAAACTCCAGAATCCACCTGTCCAGTGAACGATCATAGCCATAGGCGATTGCCCTGTAAATATAATTCCTGATAAAAAGATAATAAATGTTAAAATGATACAGAAAAGAAATGGGTCTGGTAAGTAGTTCTGGACTAACTTAACGCATCCGTTAGTAAATTTTTTAAACATGTTTTTTCCCCCTCTAAATATGTATTTTAACAATAAGTGTAATTTCATTAGAAATCCCACGCATTGTTAATTAATTAACTTTCAAGATAATTATACCATAATTAACATTTCAATCAAATGCAATATTAAATTTTTCCTATTTTAAGTTGCAGGACTTCCTTCAAAATCTTAAATTAAGATTACCATAGAAAATATCTCCCCACATAGGTTTGCTGGAAACTAATTCTCACGAATATTTAAATGAGTAACTTCACATAGCTTAATCAAATATTTAGAGTATCACTTATATTTCTTCATTTTTTACACATACTTATATTATATTAAATGTTGAAGGGAGCTTATTATGGAAAAGATAAAAAAAGATATGAACAATTTAAAAGAAGACGTTAAAGAAAAGTTTCATGAAATGAAAAATATGGCTGGAAACAAGATTGATGATCTTAAAGAGCGTTTCGATGAAAAGAAATTTGTTCATGATATTAAAAACCAGATGAAAAACGAATCTCACATGAAAAACGAGTCTCACGATGAAAAAAATTTAGCTAACAAGATAACTCATGAAGCTAAAAAAGTCGGTAAAGCTGAAGAGGCAATTGCCAAAGAAGTAGCAAAAGACATTAAAAACGAACTTCATTAAGCCATCTTATATTTTACTATTAATATTATAAAAATAAAAAGAAACTCTCAATAAAAGAGTTTCTTTTTTATGTTAGATAGTTATATATTTATTAAACTTCCTCTTGTAAAACTTCTTCTATTTCATCAATACAAGATCCACAAATAGTTCCTGCTCCTGTAGCTTCCATTATATCATCTACAGTTTTAGCACCATCTTTTATTACTTTTTTTATTGTAGCCACATCTATATCTTGACATGGGCATATAATTCTATCATCTGACATTTCAATTTCCTCCCTAGTAAAATATTAATTTTATTGTTTGTCTCTCCATTTAAACTGTGTAATATCTTATTATTTATTCACACACCATAGTATTAATACACTGTCTAATTCTAATTAATTTTTATTTCTCACTAAAATCTGCTCAATCTTCTTTTTGCAAGCGCCACATGCAGTTCCAGCTCCAGTAGCCTCTTTTATATCATCTAAATTTTTAGCCCCATATGAAATTGCTTGCTTAATTTCATCTTCATTTATATTTAAGCAATAGCATATAGTTTTTCCAGCCATTATAATGCCTCCTTATCCTTTGTGTTTATTATTTACATTCTCTTCATTAATGAAATTATACCATTATAAAAACAATTAATCAATAATAATTATCTATTAATATACTTTATTTTTTAACTAAGAAAGCTGATGTAATTTTAGAATTATGATAGATATTTTTTAATCATTCCTTGGAATAATGCTATATGAACTTCCTCATCGCTTATTATTTTATCCAATACACTCTTTATATATTTATCATC
>DALZNT010000181.1:0-4773 GCA_032005505.1 Clostridium sp.
AAAGTAACAATAATGACAACCAAAAGAGCGGAGTACCTTCGTTCATAACTTCACCCAAAAAGCATAATGTCACAGTTCCAATTTACCAATTAGCGTATATGAACAATTTTAAATAATCACGAAAAAAATCCCAACCAATTTGTTGGGATTTTTTTTGTGTTCAATTAAATGTAAGTTTATTGCTAGAATATTTGTAAATTTCTGTGTGAGAATATCTTTGCAACCTAGAAGTAAAGCTGTTGATTTAAGTTGGGAATATTTTTTATAAAAAAATTACACTAATCCACCCTCTCTGCATATTTAAAAGTGAAGGGAGTGATAAACATGGCAGTATCAAATATTAAAAACAGTATAGCTTTAGTTTTAAGATTCGAGAAGGGGCAGAACTTAGACGGAACCCCAAAAATCGTAAGTCAAAAATACTCAAAAATTAATAAAGCAGCAACGGATGAGGACTTATTCACTGTTGGTGCAGCTATAGGAGAAGTTTTAATTAGCTATCCTGTAGAGCTAAAAAGAGTTGATGACTTCTCATTAGTGCAGGAGTAAAAAACTTTGGCGGGGTAAGGGAGTCTTAACGTATTGTGAATAAATTGAAAAAAATATGGTGAATAATGTATAATTATTCATGTATTAAGAAAACAGTAAAAGGTTTTAACTACAAAAGGGGGATTTGTATGCTTAATGCTGGTTACAAAAAGGAATCAATGGCTGAGCTTAAACAAGCAAATTTTAAATATCAAAACAAATACGAAATAACTATGAATGATATAGTGACTTTGCATGATTATAGGGTGAAATCTGTTCATTTAATAGAGAAGATAGAAATATATGTTAATTCTATTGCCAATAGACCTAAAACATTTGACAGAGAAATAAGTGAAACAAAAATTAACTGTAAAAAATTCAAAGAAGAAATTCGTACTATAGAATTAGAAAGCAAAAAAGTGAATGTAGTTAGTGGATCAGTAGTTGGAGCAGGAGCTGCAGCTGGTGCAGGTGTAGCAGCTTTTGGTCCAACTGCAGCTATGGCAATAGCGACTACCTTTGGAACAGCATCTACAGGAACTGCAATAGCTTCACTTTCAGGAGCGGCAATGACTAATGCTGCATTAGCTTGGATAGGTGGTGGAGCCTTAGCTGCAGGTGGCGGGGGAATGGCTGCAGGTAATGCATTTCTAGCCATGGCTGGTCCTGTAGGGTGGGCTATAGGTGGAACTGCTTTAGCTGGTGGTGGATTATTAGCCAATAGCAAAAATAAAAAGGTAGCTTTAGAGGCAGAGAGAAAAACACGAGAAATTAAGATTGAAATTGAAAAACTTTCTGAAATTGATATTAAAGTAAAAGCTGTTAGTAAATCAATTAATGAGATGCAAGCTAAGTTATTTAATATACTAGGAGAGTTTGAAAGACTAGATAATCGAGATTATTTAATGTTTACAGATAAGCAAAAAGACAGGTTAGGGGTTTTAATTAATGTCACTAGATCTTTATCTGCTAAATTGTGTGAAAAAGTTAATTAGGTTTGGTGTGTGATAATATATGGAAAATTCAGTAGAGCTTATTAATGAAATTGGTTATAGTGATGAACTAAGTCATGCTAGATGTGATAAATATGATTACTTAATTGCTGCATTTTGTGGTATGAGTGCAGGTGTAATTGATATTTTCTTTGTTGGGGCGCCTGGTCAAGGAGCATTAGGTAAGTTTACAGATGTGCAAGCAGATAATTTAGTTAAAAAGTTTGCTAAAATGACAGGATGGAATCCAAGAGAGGGAAATGAAGATAGTATTGCTAGCGCAATAGGCTTTCTTGAAGACAAGTTTCCAGTAAAATATGACCAAACAAACACTACTACTGTGGGTGGAGCTTTTCAAATGGGAACTAAAAATCATCATTATAAATCCTTGGCTCATTCACCTGATATAGTAGGTTTATTTTTTTCAATATTGGATCAGTTTCAAGGAAAATCAAGTTTTTTAAGTGATGGTAAGCTCATTAGAATAGATACTGAAAGTACTAATCTAGGTTTATATGGCGGCAATTTTCCTGCAAAATTGTTTTGTGGATTTTGTAATTGGGTAGGGCATATTATGTCTGATATGGCTGGAAGCTCCGGTGGTAGAGGAAAGATGACAGGCCGAGGGTCAGGTGTTCCTATACCATTCATGGAACTTTTTCAATTATGTAATTTTGGTGAATTACAGGTAGGGAAAAATAGACAAACTTTAGCAACTGTTATGACAGAAGTGTTTCAAAATGGCTATGACTTAAGACATGGTGCAGCTATGGCTATACCAGTATTAATTAATGAATTGATGATTAGGGCTTTATGGGTTATTAAACATCATTTTTATGATAAAAGACAATGGCGTGACTGCATACCAAATCAAAACCATGGCGATTTGAGAATAATGTTAATTGTAGGACATGGTACTTTATGCTTAATGGATGGTGCTGATGCGGCAATTCGATCTGGAGGCAATGCATTAACTTTTATTTTAAGATTAAATTTAATTGGGTGGGTACGTCTTATTATTTTAATTTTCAAAGAGCTAAAAATAAGGTATGGAAGTTCTATTATGCAGTTACTTAATAAGTTTTTGAGTCAAGTAGTTAGTGGTTTAGAGTACTCTGAACAACAGTTGATTTATGAATATCACCAAAGGATCAATGATTTAGATGAAGAGTTGAGTATTTTATTAAGTCAATTTGGAGATATGGTAAATAAAGAATACTTATTGATTTATGGAGAACTTGAAGGTGCTTTTAATGAGAAAAATGATTCTGTAGAGCAAGTTAAACATAGTGTTAGGTTAGCAGAATTATGTAATGTATCACAAGGGAATATTATTAAATCAAGAAAAGATGTAGATGATTTTTTCTTAAATTAGGGGTTATATGGGTTAGTTTTAACCGATAGTGTTATCTCAGATGAAGAGAATAATATAGTTGATAAAATCGATAAGTGTTTTGCTTTAAATAGTGAAACAAAAGAGGCGATAAAGTCTGTGGTTATCAAGCTTCAAGATGTTTATAGTGAGATATATGATGTAGTATTTTAAATTAGGCTCTGTTGATGGAGTTATAGAGGCAGATGAAGTCTTCTTTGCTTATTCATATAAAGGAACTAAACCTACAAATATGCCAAGACCTTCTCGTAAAAGAGGTAAACAAGTTAAAAAGCGTGGTATTAGCAAAGAGCAGGTCTGTGTTGCAACTGCTCTTGATAGGTAAGGTAATTTGATTATAGAGTTATTATGCACTGGTAGAATGACTTCTGATGAATTAAAAAGACTTTATAGCAATCGTATAGGAGAAGAATCCATTCTTTGCACAGATAGTCATAAGAGTTATATGCAATTTGCTACAGATATGGAATTAGAGCATAAGCGAATTAAAAGATGTAGACATAAAGAAGATATATACCATATACAACACATTAATAGCCTTCATTCTAATTTAAAAAGATGGATGAGTAGGTTTAATGGTGTTGCAACTAAATACCTAAGCAACTATCTTAAATGGCATAAATGGATAAATACTTTCATTACAGAAAAAGAAACAATTAGAACTAAAAATTTGATAGTACATAGCAATATACCTCATAGTTATACTATGATAAAGGAATTTAAGAATAGACAACCAATTTTTATTTAAATTTGATTTAATTTATGTTTCAACTGGAATTATAAACTATAAATTTTGTATAATAGAATATAAAGAACAACAGTATTAAATTATGTTCAATAAGCAGCAATTTGAAAGGTTAATATAGGGTGTCAAAAATGAGTAGTGATAATAACAAAAATGAACTGATTCTGAACTTAGATAAACTGCATACAACTAAGTTAGGAGTAGTTAGAATTAAGAAGAATCTTTCTTTAGATGTGGATGATGTTGTTAAATGGTGTAGAAGTAAAATACAAAATCCAAATGCATTGATAATCAGAAAGGGTAAAAACTGGTATGTAGATATAGATGATTATGAAATAACGGTAAATGCTTATAGTTATACAATCATTACGGCTCATAAGATAAAGAAGTAAATTGGGGTTATTTGAAATGGATTATAGAATAGAGGAATTAGACGCATTTTCTGTTATCGGGCAAGAAATTGAATTAACAAATTACCAAATGAAAAATATAAAAATATGTACTGCGTTTTGGAAACGTTTTAATGCTAATCTAAAAAAAGCATATTTATCGCAATTTGGAAATTGGATTAAATATGCCTTTATAGAAAAAAGAAATGGAACTCTTTTTTACTACTGTGCTGTACCTAAAAAATTAATTATTCCAGAGAACTTTATTTTAAGAGAAGTAAAGGCACAAAAATATTTGGTATTTGAACATATAGGTTCTATGGATAAAATATATAAAACCTATACAAAAATTTATAAAGAGATATTGCCAAATAGCGAGTATATACCTGTACAAAATAATTTTCTACATTTTGAAAAATACGATAACCGTTTTTATTGGAATAATGAAAACTCTATCATTGAAATTTGGATTGCAATTCAAAACTAATATAACTACAATTTGTTGAGTAGATTTGATGTAACAATTTTTAAATTAGATGAACTAAAAGTGGACAAATATAATGTCCACTTTAATTTTGCCATTTATCAACATTGGTTTAAAACAGAGCCTTAAATTACAATTTTGAGATTGATTAGAAATGAATTATTAAATTTTGTAATTTATTGAAGTGCAGAACTTAATTTAAATAATCCTTCTTATAGCTATACTAAAATATTTGCTGATTC
>DALZNT010000182.1:0-4708 GCA_032005505.1 Clostridium sp.
GCGTGTACACAGTGCACTGGGTTATGTATCGCCTTTTGAGTTTGAAGCAATGTATTATAATAAAATTAACCCATTAGTTCAGGTGGCATAACTTAAATAAAAAGCCTCCGACAAACCCAGTACGGTTCACTACTATCAAAGGCTTTATGCAACAAAGCCTCATGGAAATAAAGACAAAAGTGACTTTTAAATCTGAAAAAATCAAAATTGTGGTCTCAAAATTGCTTTATAAAAAATATTGAAAAAGTGAAGTACATTAAATTTATGTTACAAAACTCTAAGCGTATTGGTTTTTTATTACTCGATAACTTTTCAATGATTGCTTTCTCAAACATGGTTGAAGTCTTGCGTATGGCTAATTATGTTACAGAAGACAATTTATACCAATGGAATGTAACAGGTTTAGATGGTCATCATAGCTGCGCAAGCAATGGTCTTCAAATACAACATACCTGTGTTTTGTCACATTTACTGAACATGGATATAGTTTTTATTTGTGGTGGTTTTCAACTTTATAAAAATATGACAGTACGCTTAAAGAATTTTTTATATAGGTTAGATCAACAAAAAATTGCTTTAGGTGGTTTATGTACAGGCGCTTATGTATTAGCGAAAGCCGATTTACTAAATGGCTTTCGTGCTAGTCTTCATTGGGAAAATACCTTAGCTGCACAAGAAGAATTTCCATTAGTACAGTTTACCCCACATATTTTTACCATTGATGCGAATCGTTTTACCTGTTCTGGTGGGCTTGCCGCGATTGATTTAGGCTTGGCACTTGTTGAAATACACTATCCAAATATTGCTAAAAGAATCTGTGAACAATTTATTGTTCATCAAGTACGTGAGAGCAATGAAATTCAACATCAACCCATTGCTGAACATAAGAAAAAACTTGATTTTCCGATTCAAGAAGTATTGCGCTTAATGGAAAATAATATTAATGAGCCTTTAACTATTGCTGAAATTGCACAGCATGTAAAAATTCAACCGCGTACTTTAGAGCGCTTGTTTAAAATGAATCTACAATTGGCCCCAAAAGAATATTATTTAAAACTAAGACTTACCTATGCACAGAATCTACTTAAACAGTCTACGTTAAACATTTCAAATATTGCTTTGGCATGTGGTTTTTGTAATGTATCTAGTTTTACTAAAGCCTATAAAGCTTTTTTTAACTATTCCCCCAAATTTGAACGTAACATCCTAGATTTTGCTCATTAGTGTTTTTTTAGTCTTGTCGGTTTTTGACAACTTTTTGACGCTTTTAGCAAAAATCTCTATTCATATTCTGCATAAGCTTAGCTCATTGATTACATGACATTGATCTAGGAAAATATATGAATACCTTAGTAAATAATTTTGCTGCTTCACAACTACCATCATTATTAACCATTGAAAATGGTGAAAAAGTTTCTGCAACATTTTCATTATCTGAATATCAAAATAGACAAAGCAAGTTACGCCAACTCATGGAAGAGCTAGAAATTGACCATATTCTATTTAGTTCAATCCATAACATTAACTATTATGCGGACTTTATATATTGTTCATTTGGGCGTTTCTACGGTCTGGTGGTTGGCCCAGAAAAAGTGGTGACAATTTCAGCAAATATTGATGCTGGGCAACCTTGGCGTCGTACGGTTGGTGACTATAACGTGGTTTATACCGACTGGCAGCGTGATAACTATTTTAAAGCGGTTGCACAAGAAATTCCAAATAAAGGCCGTGTAGGAATTGAGTTTGATCATTTACCTGTAGAACGTTTAAACAAGTTAAAAGCAGTTTTACCGAATGTGCAGTTTGTCGATATTAGTGCCGCATGCATGAAGCTACGCATGATTAAATCTGCTGAAGAAATTGCACATATCACCCAAGGTGCTGCAGTATGTGATATTGGTGGTTTTGCAGTGACTGCAGCGATTCGTGAAGGTGTGCCAGAGCATGAAGTAGCTTTAGCCTCTACTCAATCCATGGTACGCGAAATTGCCAAACGTTTTCCAAACTCTGAACTCATGGATACGTGGACTTGGTTTCAATCCGGCATTAATACGGATGGTGCACATAATCCTGTTACAACCCGCCAAGTCCAAAAAGGCGACATTTTAAGTTTAAACTGCTTTTCTATGATTGCTGGTTATTATACAGCTTTAGAGCGTACCCAATTCTTTGATCACTGTGATGACGCTTCATTACGTATTTGGGAAGCGAATGTCAAGGTGCATGAAGCTGGCTTAAAACTCATTCGCCCAGGTGCACGTTGCAGTGATATTGCTAAAGAGTTAAATGAAATTTTCTATGAAGAAGGTTTATTGCAGTACCGCACATTTGGTTATGGACATTCCTTTGGTGTGTTATCACATTATTACGGTCGTGAAGCTGGTTTAGAATTACGTGAAGATATTGATACGGTGATAGAACCAGGCATGGTGATTTCAATGGAACCTATGATTATGATTCCGCAAGGTATGGCTGGGGCTGGTGGTTACCGTGAACATGATATCTTGGTCGTTACAGAATCAGGAAATGAAAATATTACCAAATTTCCATATGGTCCAGAACATAACATTATCAAATAAAAAGATTTTAAATAGGCACTCTGAAAATGAGTGCCTATTTAATTAGGAGTAAATAGAATGAAAAACAACCATCAAATAGAGCAAAAAAATACGCTAAGACGTGTTGCTAGCGCCAGTTTTATTGGTAATTTTGTAGAGTGGTTTGATTATGCTGCATATGGTTTTTTGGCAACAGTGATTGCAGTGGTTTTTTTTCCGAAAAGTGATCCTTTAACCGCATTAATGGCTACATATGCGATCTTTGCAATCTCATTTATTTTTCGTCCATTAGGGGGTATTTTTTGGGGGCATGTTGGGGATAAATTTGGTCGAAAAAATGCACTATCTTGGTCGATTATATTAATGACACTGGCTACGCTATGTATTGCACTGTTACCAAATTATCAAAGTATCGGAATTTTTGCACCGATTATGTTACTAATATTCCGGATGATCCAAGGCTTCTCTGCTTCAGGTGAATATGCTGGTGCAGCAAATTTTCTTGCAGAATACGCCCCTAAGGAAAAAAGAGGACTTTATACCAGTTTAGTTCCTGCAAGTACTGCAACGGGTTTACTACTCGGCTCTTTAATGGCAGCGGCGATGTTCGCGTTCATGTCAGAGGAGTTTTTACACGAATATGGTTGGAGAATTCCATTTTTATTGGCAGCACCATTAGGTTTAATCGGGTATTATATCCGTGTAAAGTTAGAAGAAACTCCAGAGTTTTTAGAACATCAAAAAAATAGCAACAAAGAAAATTTTCCAATCAAAGCCTTATTTACCCAGTATCAACCAGCACTTTTTAAAGCATTTGCAGTTGCATCTTTAAATGCTACCGCGTTCTATCTTATTTTTAGTTATATGCCAAATTATTTAGCTACAGAGTTGGGTGTAAATAAAACGCAAGCCTTTATATCAGGGTCAATTTCATTGCTATTTTATATTGCTATAGTTTTTTTGATGGGCAAATATTCAGACCGAATTGGGCGTAAGAAAATGTTGCTTTGGGCAGGTCTAAGCTTTATCGCACTGACTGTACCCTTGTTTTACTTACTTTCAACCGCCAGTTTTGTTGAAATGGTAATCATTCAGCTCGTGTTTTGCACATTACTAGCAATGAACGATGGTAGCTTACCTGCATATTTAACAGAACAATTCCCTATACAAGTGCGCTATACCGGTTTTGCCTTTAGTTTTAATACTGCTAATGCACTGTTAGGTGGAACAGTTCCTTTCGTTGCAACCTGGTTAATTCAACAAACAGCTAATACCTTAGCACCTAGTGTCTTATTAGTTATAGTTGCAATTTTTGCAAGTATGGCTT
The DNA here is from genome assembly GCA_032005505.1 of Clostridium sp. GTDB lineage: Bacteria > Bacillota > Clostridia > Clostridiales > Clostridiaceae > Clostridium_J. Next base: position 3,886 of record DALZNT010000182.1, read on the forward strand.
TACTAGAAAGGAAATCACATCGTTTAATCAATGCTAAGGCTTAAAAGGAATAGGTTATGCTTTTAAATGCTCTCCCTGCACTCAATAGAAATATATCGACTTTAATTGGTCTTACAGCTGTCATATTTTGGAGTACAAATGTAGGCTTAATGCGGAGTGTTAGTGAGAGCTTTGGAGCTGTAGCTGGTGCTGCTCTAATTTACAGTGTCGCATCCATAATTTTAGTTTTCATGATTGGTATGCCTAAGTTTTCTACCATCCCAAAATCCTATTTATGGTGGGGAAGCCTTTTATTTGTTGCTTATGAATTATGTTTTGCCCTTTCTATTGGCTATGCGCAAAACAGTAGACAAGCAATCGAAGTTGGCATGATTAATTATCTATGGCCAACATTTACTCTACTATTCGCAATTATTTTTAACAACGTTAAGGCCAATATTTTAATTATTCCTGGCTGCATATTCGCTTTAGTTGGAATTTGTTGGGTATTAGGAGGAAATACTGGATTTGATTTTTTTCAGATATTGACTAATTTAAAAGCTAATCCTCTTAGTTATGGTTTAGCTTTTGCTGCTGCTATTTTGTGGGCTGCATATTGTTCTGTGACAGTAAAAACGTCTCAGGGTAAAAATCTAGTCACTATATTTTTTGTCTTGACTGCAGTTGTACTATGGATCAAATACCTTCTCATGAGTGGGTCAGCTCTTAATTTCACTTATAACAATACAGTCACGCTAGTTATGGCAGCTGGTGCTTTAGGTTTGGGATATGGTGCTTGGAATATTGGAATTATTTCAGGGAACATGACGTTAATGGCTGGAGC
>DALZNT010000183.1:0-4605 GCA_032005505.1 Clostridium sp.
TCCGCTTGCACCTTTAAAAGAAGAAGATGCACCGAATGAAGAGCTTCGTCAGGCATGGGAATACTATCATACGCCAAGAGCCGCTCACCCTAACTCACCGAGTTTTGCCACAGCGCGTAGCTTGACTCAGCTTATTACTTACGATGCGTACAATAAAGCCGAAGCTTTCTTAACTCAACCGTTGGTTGCGATTGCCGGAAGTGTGGCAGGAAGTAAGTGGATGAGTGAAGATTTAATTCAACGTGCTGCAAGTCAGGACAAAACCTTACATATTGTTGAAGGTGCAAACCATATGGAATTATATGATATTCCTCAATATGTAAATGAAGCGTCAAACGTACTTGCTGACTTCTTTAAAATGAAATTATAAGGTAATCAAAATGTAGAGAACAAAAGCCCTCTTAAGCAGGGCTTTTGTCTTATTTACTTTTGATGGGTTAAGTTTTTAAAAATATGCCGCAAAAGTTTGCGCGACAATTTTGCCATTGCGAACAATGATTGTATCGGTTGCTAATTTTGCATTTGGTGCGCGCCAACGAATATAAGCAACTTCACCACAAATGGTTTTTTCATCAATTTCAATATCTCGTGTACCTTCTGGGAAGTAATCACGATAAACTGAAATAAATGTCTCATGAATTTGAGAAGTTCCACGGACTATTTCTCCTGTTCCATTAATGATAATGGCATCAGCAGCATAATCTTGAAGAGTTAAATCTACATCACCTAATCGAAACGCAGTTAAGTGTCTTTCCAGAACATTTAGTGTCTCGATAGATTGTTGATTTTCTGTTTTTGGATTATTTAAACTCATCATTTTGATTACTCCTATATTGCTTAATTGACAATCGTAGATGACGATTTATGAAGTTATTATTGGTTTCTCTAAGCAATATTTGTAGATAGTGAAGAGTTGAAACATTTTCTACTATTCATTGAAAATCTATGAGTAAAAATGATTTTTAGTTGAAAGTGTTTTTACTTTCCAAGCTTATGAGCTGACAATTGCTCATTAATTTTTAGCTGTTCAAATTTCGATACGATAAAGTCAATAAAACAGCGTGTCTTGGCCGGCATATGCTTTTTACTTGAAAAATAAAGATTAGTTTCGCCTAGATCTGCATACCACTCGGGTAAGATCCGAATTAAAGTTCCATTTTCTATATAACTTTTAGCATGTGCAGTAGAGATTGCTGCAATTCCCATTCCTAAAACTGCACCTTGATGTAAAGCACTTGGATCATCCGCAATTAGTTTTTCATTAAGATTTAGATAAGCTTCCCCCTGATCGGGTCCTATAAATTTGTATTCATGCAGCTTACCAGTTTGGGGAGACCTCATTATGATTCCATCCCAGTTAGATATATCATCTGGATGACTAGGTAAAATTTTATTTTTTAAAAAATTTGGTGAAGCGACAATAATCATGTGAAGAGGAGAGAGTGATCTTTTAATAATTCCCTGACCTAATTTAAATCCACTTCCGATCGCGGCATCAAAGTTATCAGTAATTAAGTTCACTTGTTTATTAGATAAATGCCATTCGAGCTTAATATCCGGATATTTATTCATAAAGTCTGGCATGAGTGGAAGTATATATTCGACACCAAAGCCCGCACTTAAGCTAATTTTTAAAGTTCCTTTAGGGTGACTTGAGTCTGTATTAAATTCTGAAATGGTGGTTTGAATATTATTTAAATTATCGCGGATGCTTGTAAAAAAATGCTCGCCAGCTTCGGTCAAGGTAAGATTTCTTGTACTTCTATGAAAGAGTCGCACTCCTAAATTTTGTTCGAGCTGTGCCACATTTCTAGAGACAGCAGCAGGAGTTAAGGCTAAATGTCGTGCGGCTGCTGAAAAACTACCATGTTCAGCACTTCTTATAAATGATTCCAGATTAGACAAGGTTTCCATATTTTATTTTCAATTTTTAATTGAAAATGATTATAGCAAACGCAGGCTACTTAACAATTAACCCCGATTTTATAGTTTAGATAGTTAAATAAACGAGTCATCTAAAATGTTAAATAAACTATCACTTACGGGAAAAGTTGCACTTGTAACTGGAGGGGCCAGAAGTATAGGTGCTGAAATTGTTAAAAAGTTAGCTTCTCACGGGGCTACAGTTGCATTTACTTATCATACCTCTCAAAAGCAAGCTGAAGCTAGTTAAAGAAATTGAATTTTATGGAGGTCATGGTTTAGCAGTACAAGCAGACGCCGGCAATCCTGAAATGGTTATCCAAGCTGTGGCTGAAGTTGCAAGAAGATTTAATCGGATTGACATATTGGTAAATAACGCAGGTATCAGTCATTTTGGCAGTTTAGAAGCTGTAACTATTGCTGACTTTGAAAGAATAATAGCCGTAAATGTTACAGGGGTGTTTTTGACGACTCGCGAGAGTTTAAAGCATATGAGAAAAGGCGGAAGAATCATAAATATCGGAAGTACCATGGTGAATTATTCAGGATTTAGTGGAGCATCAATTTATATTCTCACCAAAGGAGCTATTACTGGTTTTTCTAAGGGACTGGTGCGCGAACTTGGTTCTAAAGGCATAACAATTAACACGATTCATCCTGGCCCTACCAATAGTGATATGAACCCGTCAGACGGTCCAATAGCAAATTTACTGCTACCGAATATTGCTGTAGGCCGATATGGTGAAGGGATAGATATTGCAAATTCTGTTCTATTTTTAGCAAGCGAAGACGCCAGTTATATCAGCGGGGCAGAATTAAGCGTTGATGGTGGATTTATTGCCTAGTAGTTTTATAAATCAAAATTAACAATAAAATTTAATTGTTTATCCTTACTTTTTAAGATTTTATTGTTTTAAGTTAGAAAGTTTTCTTTCCATTATTTAGCTTTAGTTTCTGAAATCTCTCTAAATTTTCTTGGGCTATAACCAAATGTTTGAATAAAAGATCTGGTGAAAGCTGCGGGTGAAGAATAACCAACTAAATCAGAAATTTGTGAAATACTTTTATTCGTTTCAATTAAATACTGATTAGCTAACTTCATTCGCCAATGCTTGAGATAATTAATCGGAGTAGTACCCACCAATTCTATGAAACTTTTTGAAAATTTTGATTTAGATTGATTAGTTTCTTTGGCAAGAGTTTCTACGGTCCACTCTTTAGCAGGGTTAGAATGCATTAAGAATAACGCCTTGCTAATAGTAGGATTCTGCAAAGCTGATATCCAACTTTTATGGTTGAGTGTTTCTTTGTTTAGCCAGAATCTTATTGACCATACCAACAGTAAATCGATAACACTTGAAAGCATAACTTGACTACCTAAAGATGGCTGATCAAGTTCTAACTTTATTGCAGCTACTGTCATTGGTATCCATTCTGCAACTTTACCATTTTGGTGCGAGGGAACTAATATGTAATTGGGCAATCCTTCAGCAATTGTTTGACCATATACGCCGTCTAATTGGAAAACACATGTAATAACAACGGGTTCTACAGCTTTATCTTCTATAATTTCGATAGAATGCTTAAATCTCGATGGAATAACAATAACATCTCCCTCATGTACGGTTTCATTTAGTTTTTGTTCGTTACTTTTTATTTTAAAGCTACCACCTTGAAATATATGAATATACGAATAAATATTATCCAGAAAAACAATATTTTTATTTTTATAATTTTCAACTTGATAAATTTTTCCCAATATTTTTGCATTCTTATAAATATCAAAAAATATATCAGTTAATTTATTTACCTCATGCTCATTTTCCATCTCACTACATCTCATCAAAAAAAATGTTTCTGCAAAAAAATATGCTGTTTTGGTAATTGTGGAAAGTAGTTTTATAACAAATAATCATTTTACAAAGTTTTGTAGTTTGATATTTGATCAAATTATTAAACCATTATGTATGAATATTCTTAATTTAATTTATTAAATTCAATACTATAGTTTAAGGTGGAGTACGTTATGAGTAATAAACCAACAATTATATTAGTACATGGTTTTTGGGGAGGTGCAGCCCACTGGAGTAAAGTTATTATTGAACTTTCTCATAGAGGCTTTACCTCATTACAAGCAGTTGAATTGCCTTTAACCTCACTCGCTGATGATGTAGAACGGACTAAAAAAATGATAGCGCAGGTTGATGGAGATGTAATTTTAGTTGGACACTCTTATGGAGGTGCAGTTATTACTGAAGCTGGTAATCTTCCAAACGTTATTGGTCTCGTCTATATTGCAGCATTTGCTCCTGATACAAATGAAAGCCCAGGTGAGATTACGCAAAAGCATCTGCCAGTAGCTGCGCCTAATTTATCGCCAGATAGTGATGGGTACCTATGGCGTAAAGCAGATAAATTTCATGAAAGTTTCTGCCAAGATTTAACAGAAGATGAAGGGTTAGTTATGGGTATAACCCAAAAGGCCCCGTTAGCAAGTACCTTTGGTGACACGATTTCATCACCCGCTTGGAAAACTAAACCTTCTTGGTATCAGATTTCTACCCAAGATCGAATGATTAGTCCAGAAAATCAAGCATTTATGTCTTCTAGATTAAATGCAAAAAAAGTCATTTCTTTAGATGCGAGTCATGCTTCTTTAGCTTCCAAGCCAGTTGAAGTTGC
>DALZNT010000184.1:0-4576 GCA_032005505.1 Clostridium sp.
AGCTACCTTAGTAGTCAGCTCTTCGATTTCTCTCTTTCTACCAATAACGTTAGCATTTTTAGCATAGCTTCCTCCAGTTAAAGAACCTCCCGGATTAAATACTTCACCATCTAAAGTTACAATTCTATATTTATAGCCACTAATTTTAGATATATGCAATCCATCATCCATAGTGTCACAGATTAATGTTTTACCTAATACCTGATCTACAACACCTTTAAATTTCCCATCAAACTCTACAAGTTCACTGGCTATTCCTATATATCCCTTAGCTTCTTTAACATTCTTATCTACAATTAAGTTTTTACCCTTAACAATATTCATAGGCATAAATGTAGCTCTACCGATCTTACTGCTCTTTAAATAATTAATCAGGTTTTTAGCTATGTTTTCATCCTTGGTAACAATATTCGAGATACTTGCTCCCATAGCAATTTCTACAGCCTTTTCAACTCTTGCTGGAACCTTAATTATATCACCAAGAACGAAGCAGTCATCATTAATTTTATATCTTTTACCGTCTGAAATATACTGCATAAGCAGCTTTACAGATTTATTATATCCCTCATAGGAATGTTCTAAAGTAACAAGAGCGTTGAGTCTTGCCTCATTATTCCCTTGAACCCTAACCATATCCTTAAGATTTTTCTCTAAACTCTCTAAATCATGCCTTGTTTTTATAATCTTTCTTCTATTTTCTTTAACCTGTTCTTCATACTTTTCTATCTTTTCCTGGGAAATTAATTTTTCATCTTCTAAATCTGATTTAGTCTTAGTATTTATAAGAATTGAATTTTTGAATGTCTGAACATCTAAAATTAAGTTCTCCATATTTTCGCTTGAAAGATCAATATTATTTTTAAGAATACCCTCTTCATTACTTTTAGAGTTTATCTCATTATAATACTTTAACTTAGAATTATCTAATGACTTTACTCTTTCATTGAACTGAGCTACACTCTCTAATATTTCAGAGATGGCTTCTTCTTCCACTTGAACTTTTTCATTGATTTGTTCTTCTTCACTCTTTAACACAGCTATATTCTTTTGCTTATTTCGAAGGCTTTCTTCTTGCTGTTCAATCGACTCAGCCTTCTCTTCATTTTCCTTCTTCAATCTATCCATAGTCTCTGTTAAGTGAATAATCTTTTCTTGAAATAGCTTCACTTCTCCAAGAATGGCTTGATGATTACTTTGAGCTTCATAATAAAGTTTCTTTTTTTCATCTACCGATGTATTAATCTTCTCTAATTCTTGATTTTTTTCCTCAAGAACTATTCTAAGCTGACTTTTCTCTCCATTTAAACTTTCTTGAGATAGAGTTACCGCTTTAATATCACCCTTAATTTTATCTATGGTAAATTTAGTTTTCTCTAAGAAATCCACTATAATATTAACTTCTTTAACTTTGATATGCTCAGAAGCTTCCAAAAATATCTTAGCCTTCTCACAATCTATTTCTAATGCTGGCAGTCTCTCTTCATAGGTTGAAATGATATCATTAATTCTAAGAAGATTTTGCTCTGTATTATTCAGCTTTCTTTCAGCTTCTTCTTTTCTAGTTTTATATTTTACAATTCCAGCCGCCTCTTCAAGGAGCTTTCTTCTATCCTCTGACTTTGCGCTAAGGATGGCATCAATCTTACCTTGACCGATAAGCGAATATCCTTCTTTACCTATACCTGTATCCATAAAGAGAGCTTGTACATCTTTCAATCTACACACCGTGTTATTGATTAAGTACTCACTATCTCCTGATCTGTATAATCTTCTTGCTACAGTAACATGAGAATACGCTATATCTAAATCCGAATCACTATTATCTAAGGTTAAGGATACCTGAGCAAGACCTACTGGTTTTCTATATTGAGTTCCAGCAAAGATTACATCCTCCATCTTATCACCTCTAAGATTTCTGATACTTTGCTCTCCAAGTACCCATCTCACAGCGTCAGAGATGTTACTCTTTCCACTACCATTAGGTCCTACTACTGCTGTTACCCCCTGCTTAAAAGTTAATTCTGTCTTATCTGCAAAGGATTTAAAACCTCTTATTTCAATGGATTTTAAAAACATTTATATTTCACTCCTAAGCACCTAAGATTAATGGTAAAACAATTCCTAAAACCATAGCTCCACAAATAACTCCAGCTAAAATTCTAGTATACATTTCTCTCTTTTTCTTTGTTGTTTTCATAAAATCACTCCTAATTTAAAAGCGTTATCTTCTATTATATTTAACCTGTAAATATTCCTGTTGATTAATTATATCTAATTTCATATCATTATAAAACCCTAGACATCCTTTATTAACATCTGAACTTTGAATTATATTCAATTTACTTATTTGTAATTTTTCAAGCATCCTTTTAAAATATTGTTTTTTGTTTGCATATAATTTTGATATCTCCTTGGGATTAATAAATATACTTGCAATCATCCCATGAGTAGCTATATACTCTTCTATTATATCACAATATACACTGCTTTCTACAAGCTCTCTAAATGCTGGATGGAAAGGTCCCTCAACTATGTCTCTTCCAACATTAATTTCATCTGTTGGCTGAAGCCCAATACGTATTACTTGAATATCATTGCTTTCAAACATACCATAAACAGCTTTACTTACGTCTACAGCTTCTTCTAATGAATAAGGCTTATACTCTCCTCTATTAAGCATTTTCTCCATAGGAGTATCCTTTATTACTAAAGAAGGATATATTCTAGCTATATCTGGTTTCATCTCAATACTTCTTATAGTAGTTTCAATATCTTTTTCTTTGCTATCTCCTGGCAATCCAAGCATTATCTGATGGCCTAGAGTAAATCCATATTCTTTAATCAGCTTAGAAGCTCTCGCAACGTCCTCTGCACTATGTCCTCTTCCTGATTTATGAAGAACCTCTGCATCAAGGGACTGCACCCCTAACTCTATAATATCAACATCAAAACTCTTAAGATGCTCCATTATGTCCTTATCTATATAATCTGGTCTAGTAGACATATGAATATATTTAATTCTACCTAAATTCTTATAGCTTTGAGCCACAGCTAAAAGTTCTCTCTGCTTACACATGTTTATTCCTGTGAATGTTCCTCCAAAGAAGGATACCTCAACTACAGCATTTTTATTATCTATGGTTTCAAGATACTCCTCTATAGTCTTTCTTACAAACTCTCCATCCACATTACCTGTACTTCCAACTACTCCTGCATCTCCCGTAATACTATCTTGATTGCAAAATACACAAGTGTGTGGGCATCCAATGTGTGGTACAAATATTGGAATTATATAATGTTTATTACTCACTAATATCACCTCTGCTTATTAGCACTTCTTTTGCTGCCATCTGTTCTGCTTCCTTTTTACTAAAACCAGAACCATTCCCTTTAGATTCACCATTAACAGAAACTTGAACAAAGAATTCTCTTCTATGAGGTGGTCCATCAAAACTCACTAATTCATAAGCAATGTCCACATCACCCTTTTTCTGTAGAATTTCTTGAAGTTTCGTTTTATAATCAAGGATTATTTCATTTTTTCCAGCCTTATCAATGATTGTAGAGAAATTGCTTAGTACAAACTCCCTAACTATTTCAAATCCTTGATCTAGATATATAGCTGCAATTATAGCCTCTACTGCATCTGCTAAAATTGAAACTCTCTTTCTTCCCCCAGTTAACTCTTCACCTTTGCTCATATATAGATATCTTCCCAAGTCCCAAGTCTTAGCTATTTCAAAAAGAGAATTTTCACATACAATAAGTGATCTCACCTTCGTTAAATATCCTTCTGATTCTTCTTTATGGTTAGCAAATAAATATTCGGAAATTATTAGTTCTAGAACAGTATCTCCTAAAAACTCTAACCTTTCATTAAACTCCACATTTTTTTCATTTGCATAGGAACTATGAGTTATTGCTGTCTGTAATAACCCTTCATTACTAAAATCCATCTTAAGTTTTTCTTTAAGCTCTATAGTATTTTTAAATATTTTCATCATTTTACTTCCTCCTAGAGGTTTATTCTTCAATTTACTAAGATGAGTCTCTTAGTATATTACCTAGATTCATCCAATATATTCAAGAATAAACCTAAAAATAAGGTTCCGCATTACTACGGAACCTTCTATCATTATTCTTCTACTCTTGCTTTAATGTATTCTACTACATCTCCAACAGTAGCTATTTTTTCTGCATCTTCATCTGGAATTTCCATGTCAAATTCCTCTTCAAGTGCCATGATAAGTTCCACGATATCTAGTGAGTCTGCTCCTAAATCATCAACGAATCCTGATTCCATAGTTATCTCATTCTCATCTATGCTTAGTTGCTCTGCGATTTTTGATTTTACCTTTTCAAACATTTTATTTACCTCCTAAAATTTAAATATAATATCTCTATTTAATATAATAGTATCTTATATAATAATCAACTATTTTTTATTAAATACTCTATTATAATGTACTAATTTTATAGAATTTTATTCACTAATCTCTAAAGTTTCTTTTTCGATTGCAAAAGCACTCTTAACTTTTTCAAGAACTCCAGTGTCATAGTATGTTTTAGAAAGCTT
>DALZNT010000185.1:0-4499 GCA_032005505.1 Clostridium sp.
AAGAGGAAGGCGGATATGTTGAAGTTACTGCAACTAAATTTGTTGGAGGAGCAGTATTTTTAGATTATCCATCAGTTGGAGCTACAGAGCTTTTACTGATGTCCGGTGCCATTGCGGAAGGGACAACTTATATAGAAAATGCAGCAAGAGAGCCAGAAATTATTGATTTAGCTAGGTTTTTAAGAAAGATGGGAGCAAAGATATTAGGGGAAGGTACTAGCACTATATGTATAAAAGGTGTGAAGAAATTAAATGGTGTAAGGCATACACCAATATTTGATAGGATTGAAGCTGGAACTATGATGATAGCAGCGGCTATGACTAAGGGAAAAGTAAATATAATTGGTGTAAATGAAGAATGGCTAAAGCCGGCTATATTTAAGCTTAGAGAAATGGGCGTTAAGATAAAGTGTAATGGAAATAATATGTTGGTAGATGGAGATGTGGATTTAAGGGCTATCGACATAACAACAATGCCACATCCTGGATTCCCTACAGATTTACAGTCACAAATGTTAAGTTTATTGTGCATTGCGGAGGGTACAAGTACTGTAAAAGAAACAGTATTTGAGAATAGATTTGTACAAGTATCGGAATTAAGAAGAATGGGTGCGAATATAAGTTTAATTGATAATAAGGTAGCTAGCATTAAAGGCGTAAAGGAGCTTACAGGTGCAGCTGTATCAGCGCCTGATTTGAGGGCTGGAGCTGGGTTGATCATATCGGGATTAGGAGCAATGGGAGAAACTATCGTAGATAATATTTACTATGTTGATAGAGGTTATGTTGCTATTGAAGACAAACTTACTGGCCTAGGGGCTGATATCGTTAGGAAATAATTTAGTATTAGTTTGAATATAATGAAATCAATGTTATATATAAATTTATGAACCTCGATTAATTTAAATTAATCGAGGTTTATTTATGTGATTAATATTCTAAGTGGTATATTAGTAAACTTATATTAATACATATAAATAGGATATGGCACTTAGTATAATATCCAATTTAAAGTAGGGGGAGATAGGGTTGAAGTATTACAAGAGAGGTAGAGTAAGAATAAACTATGATAATGCATTAAAAATGGTAAAACCTATAATTAATATTATATTGTGTTCATCTGTTTTTTTAGTTTTTTTAATATTTTCCTATGAATTTATATTAGGTAATGATAAATCGCCTGTTATAAATGCTGCAGATAAAGGTGAACAAGAGGTAATGGTAAGTGTGAATGATAATTCTCAGATAGTTGACGGTGAAGAGAAAAGTGTTCCGTTAAATATAAATGTTGAAACTATAAAAGTATATATAAGTAGTGAAGGAAGAACTGTAGAACTTAATATAGAGGATTATGTAAAGGGTGTAGTGTGTAGTGAAATGCCTTTAAATTTTAATAAAGAGGCTCTAAAGGCACAAGCTATAGTTGCCAGAACATACGCAATAGGACATGCTTTAGATGGTGGATGTTCTAAATTCGGTGGAGACATATGTGATACAGTCCATTGCCAGGTGTATACTCCTAAGGAGGAAAAAATCTCTCAATTAGGAGCTATTGGTGAAAGTAGATGGGCATTAGTTGAAGAAGTTGTAAGCGAAACTCAAGGGATGGTTCTTAGCTATGATGGGGCATTGGCTACAGGTGCATATTATTTTTCTACAAGTGGTGGAAGGACTGAAAATGTGGAAGATGTATTCTCTACTGCTGTACCATATTTGAGGAGTGTTGAAAGTTTAGGTGAGGAGGTTGCACCGAGATATACTAGTACAGAATCCTATGATTTAAATAGATTTGCTCAGATTGTAAACTCTAGTTATGGTAACGCAAACTTATCACCAGGAAAACTTAATGAGCAAATTTCTATAGTAGGCTATACAGATGGTGGAGCTGTAAAAGAAATAACTTTAGGCGGAGTTACAATATCAGGAGTTGAATTTAGAAAAACTTTTGGATTAAATTCAGCTAACTTTTCATTGGAGTTTTTAAGTAATCAAATAAATATAAATTGTAGAGGATTTGGTCATGGCGTTGGTATGAGCCAATGGGGAGCTAATATTATGGCTGAAGAAGGGAAGTCGAGTGAGGAAATATTAAGTCACTATTACACAGGAATTAATATAGAAAAAGTGAATAATTAGATATTTTAATAAGGCTTAGGCCTTATTTTTTTATAATTTTATAAAAATTATGCAAAAATTAAATAAAATCATGAAAAAATTTTTCTTTATATGTATTAATTTTCTAATATGCGTCCACAATACTGATGGAGGTGTTTTTATGAACAATAATTTTAACAAAGTGAAGCAATTCTTTAAAAAAGAAGGTTTCTATGTAATTTTATTTGTTTGCTTATGTGCTGTTGCTACAGTTGCGGCTGTAACTGCTGGAAGAAATAACAGTAAAAATACAGATAATGATAATGATGTAGCAATAGTAGATCAAACAAATAACGGAAGTGCAGTAAATCAACCAGAAAATCCTGATAATGCACTACAGGTTCAAGAAGAACTTGACTATGTACCAGTAGTTCAAAATAACAATGAAGAAACCGCACCGGTTTCAAACTCAGCAGACATGAGTTTTGAAAACCCTGTAGTAGGTACATTAGCAAGAGCATATTCTGAAGATCCAGTATATTGGGCAACTACAGACAGCTATAAAACTCACTTAGCTATGGATATTAAAGCTGAAGAAGGAACAGTTGTTACATCAGTAGGAGCTGGGGTAATCAAGAACGTAGGTGTAAATACAGAAGGAACCTATGTAGAGGTTGATCACCAAAATGGACTAACTACAATTTATGGAAATCTTCAAGAACAAGTTTCAGTTAAGGTTGGCGATGCTATTACGGCTGGTCAACAAATAGGAACTGTAGGAAATACTACAAATCTTGCATATGAGGAGTATGGAAAGTATCTTCATTTCCAAGTTTTGAAAGATGGAGCTGCAGTAGACCCAGCTAAATATGTTAGTTACGAAAAGTAGCTAAATAAAAATTAAACCTCTTATCAGTTTTCAAACTTTAATTTAAAAGCTGATAAGAGGGTAATTTAAAAGCTGATGTTAGCATATTTATAATTATAGAAGGGTTAAGGAGGTAACACTTTGAAAGACTATATTGAAGATAGAGTATTAGAAGTAGCAAAATATATTATAGAGTCCGAGGCCACAATAAGAAAGACGGCATCGGTTTTTGGAGTAAGCAAAAGTACAATTCACAAAGATATGACAGAACGATTACCAAAAATAAATGCCCAAATCGCCGAAGAAGCTAAAAACATTTTAGATTTAAATAAGGCTGAGAGGCATATAAGAGGTGGCAAAGCCACAAAAATGAAGTATAAAACGATTGAAGGTTAATTAGATTAGTAATATAATAAACATATATAATCTTTAGTAAATATTGTATAGTATTTCAATAAGAAGAAAATACTAATGAGCAGGAGTGAATTGTAAATGTTTTTTTGGAGTATAGGAACAGATATGGGGATTGACTTAGGTACGGCCACGGTTCTGGTTTATATGAAGGGTAAAGGTATAATATTACAAGAGCCTTCAGTTGTAGCTATAGATAAAAGCGCAAATAAAGTTTTAGCTGTAGGTGAAGAGGCCAGAAGGATGATTGGTAGAACACCAGGCAACATTGTTGCTATACGTCCTCTTAGGGATGGAGTAATATCAGACTATGATGTTACAGAAAAGATGCTTGAGCATTTTATAAAAAAAGCTTGTGGAAAACGAAAAATGTCAACTCCAAGAGTTGTAATGTGCGTACCATGTGAGGCTACAGAAGTAGAAAGAAGAGCAGTAGAGGATGCGGCTAGAAATGCTGGAGCTAAGAAGGTGTTTTTAGTAGAAGAGCCTTTAGCGGCAGCAATAGGAGCAGGTTTAGATATAACAATAGCTAGCGGTAATATGGTTATTGACATAGGTGGAGGAACCACGGATATAGCTGTAATTTCTTTAGGCGGAATGGTTGTTAGAGAATCTATTAAAATTGCCGGAGATAATTTTGATGAAGCTATAATTCGTTACATAAGAAAGAAACATAAGCTAATGATAGGGGAAAGAACAGCTGAGGAGCTTAAGATGAGTGTGGGTTGTGCATATCCCAAAAATGAAGATACGCATGCAGAGATAAGAGGGAGAGATCTAGTAACAGGACTACCTAAAAACATAACAGTTTATTCCAGTGAGATGGAAGAAGCACTTAAAGAAGCTGTAACAGCAATTGCAGAATGTGCTCATTCTGTGCTTGAGAAAACGCCACCAGAGCTTGCTGCCGATATTGCAGACAAGGGAATAATTATGACTGGTGGAGGCGCTTTGTTAGATGGGTTAGACAAGCTTGTTGAAAAAGTTACCAATGTACCTGTACGTATTGCAGAAGATTCTGTTTCATGTGTAGCTAGTGGTACTGGTAAGATGCTTGAGTTTGTTGACAAATTGGATGAATCTTATGATGGATATAATGTTTCGATTGGATATTAAATAAATATTT
>DALZNT010000186.1:0-4428 GCA_032005505.1 Clostridium sp.
GAATTAAAAGGTGTGTTTTCAAGATTCTTTGACCTTATAAAGCCACAAAAAGCCTGTTAGTTAAGAGGATACTTTTTCAGTGCCCTCCTTAATTAGTGCAACTTTTTATGTCCAAGCTATTGACCTAAGTCCATAAGATAGTAGATATAGTTAAACAAACAGGGTTAAGTAGATCAACTGTATATAGAGCTCTAAAAGAATTAGAATTTTAATTTTTGATATATAAATTAACTATACTTTCTTTATCATAAGAGTTTATGTTAATAAAAATTTTTCTGCTATTTTTAAGATTAAGAATCAAAAACTCTTTACTGTTTAAAAGTTTAAATTCATAGGAGAGTATATTTACTAAGTTTGTATTATATAATTTGTAAACTCCTATAGATTGACCTGATAATAGATATTGATTTAGGTACATATTTATTTAAATAAAAAAGAATCTATACTAAAAATAGCTAGATTCGTTGGTATAACTTAATTTCGATAAATTTGGTACAATTTTTCAAAAAGACATTTGTTGGTCTATAAGAAAAATATAGTTTGGATTAGGTATTTTAAAATTGTACCTAATCCAAACTAAAGAATAAACTATAATATTCCATGTGGTTTTAGCCACAAAATCACGAAGAAAAATACTATTGTTGTTTATATATATATTTTTCGATAGTGTTAAAAAATATTAATATTAAGGGGATAATGGATCCTAAAATTATCATTGTAAAATCATCACGTATTATGGCTAATAAACCAAGGGTAAATAAAAAAAGTATAATTGACATATTTTTAAATATTATAAATTTTTTGTTGTGATTTTTCACGTTTTTTATAAGGTTTAAAAGACCTATTATACTTAAAAAAATATATACTAAACCAATAATTAAGATCATAGTTATTTCCCCTTTCTATATTACTTAGTAAAAGCTATTGTTGAAGATGTTACATCAGCTGTCCAAGAACCTAGTGCAAATATACCCAAAGCTGCAGCACCAACTGGGTTTGCTACTAAGGCTACGGCCGCAAGTGAACCTACGCCGGCAGCCATTCCCATTACTCCGGAAAGACCATACTCTACACTATATCCTCCATTAGTTTCTACAAGAAATAAATCATCGATTTCTACAAAATTTGAGCATGAATTCATTATAATATCCTCCTTTTAAATTAATGTGCAAGTCCATAGATAGCGAGAACACCACCAGCGATACCAACAACAGCGCCACTACCAGCTACTATTGGAGCAGTACATACAGCAAGAGCTCCGGCTCCTAACCATCCAATAGAACCAGCACCTACAACAGCTCCATAAACTGATCCAGCAGCACCGGCAATTGTAGAAGCATTAACTCGTCCTCCGTCAATGAATGACAATTCTTCAATAGAAATATCTAACATATTTGAATTTGTATCCATTACTAAATTAGTTAATTCCATAATGATCTTCCTTTCTTTTATAAAATTTAAAAACGTTTTCTGTAAAATTATATAATAATATTCCTAAATTTGAGACAATAAATATAAAAAATGAAAATGAGGTAAAATATGATAAATAATTTCAAGAGACATTATTGTGTTAAACAACATGATTATAAAGATTGTGGTTGTGCTTGTTTGGCAACAATATGTAAACAATATGGGTTGAAATATCCAATATCAAAAATAAGAGAAGTGTCGGGGACTGATAAGAAAGGAACCAGCGTTTTAGGCATAATTAAAGCAGCAGAAGAACTTGGATTTTCTGCCAAGGGAATTAAAGCAAATAAACCTGAAGATTTATTTAGTGAAATACCATTACCTGCAATAGCTCATGTAGTTATAGATAAAACACTACTTCATTATGTAGTTATACATAAAATAAGCGAAAAAGAAATAATTGTTGCAGATCCAGCAAAAGGAATTGTTAAATATAAGCCAGCGGATTTTTTTAATATTTGGACAGGCATACTACTTATAATGACTCCAACTGTTGAATTTCAAAAGGGGAATGAATTAAAAGGTGTGTTTTCAAGATTCTTTGACCTTATAAAGCCACAAAAAGCCTGTTAGTTAAGAGGATACTTTTTCAGTGCCCTCCTTAATTAGTGCAACTTTTTATGTCCAAGCTATTGACCTAAGTCCATAAGATAGTAGATATAGTTAAACAAACAGGGTTAAGTAGATCAACTGTATATAGAGCTCTAAAAGAATTAGAATTTTAATTTTTGATATATAAATTAACTATACTTTCTTTATCATAAGAGTTTATGTTAATAAAAATTTTTCTGCTATTTTTAAGATTAAGAATCAAAAACTCTTTACTGTTTAAAAGTTTAAATTCATAGGAGAGTATATTTACTAAGTTTGTATTATATAATTTGTAAACTCCTATAGATGTTAATAGTGTATTAGATAATTCTATAATTGTCCAAAATATAAAAGTTTCTAATAAAATTATACTTATAATAATTTTTTCAAGATAATTTATTTGTGAATTAAAACTTAAAATTAAAAATACTAACAAAAATATATAACCTAATATTAAAAAAATATATTTTGATTTTCTAGTATCTTTTATTATATATATAATTTTATCTTTAAGGATTATTTTATCATATAAATACTTAGCTGATATAGCAAACATAATAATACAGGTTAATACACCCATACTTAAAATTAGAGTCATTTTATCACCTCATAAGTTTGGTAAATAAAAGAGTTTATTAAACTCATATCTAATTATAAACTCTTTTTCTTTTATCCATTATTTTTTTTAGATTGACCAGCATGTCTACTATTTGGGGTTAAAAAGTTCAACCCACTATGATAATGTTTATTATTAAACCAATCAACAAAATTTAGTACCCACTCTCTAGCATCTTCAATTGTTTTAAAGCCATCTTGCGGGTATCCAGGTCTATATTTTAAGGTCTCAAATTGAGCCTCAGAATAAGGGTTTACCCTTGATCTTGAGTATGAAGTCATAACCCCCAGAAATTCAAGCTTTGATTTAAGTGTATAGGACTTCATAGGAGCACCGTTATCTGAATGCAATACCAAAGGCTTGCCCTTGATTTTTTCAGCTATTACAGCGCGTTCTACTAGTTCTGATGCTAGTTCTGATGCTAGTTCTCCAGTTTCTTCTAGCCATACTTCCCAACCAACTATTTTTCTACTAAAAATATCTATAATCATATACAGTTTAAAATAGATTCCTCTAGTATAAGTATTTAACCATGTAATATCCCATGTCCAAGCTTGATTAGGCGCAGTAGCAATATGTGTAGTCGGTATTTTTGCTCTTTCAGGTGACCTTGTATTTCCACGATGGTGTTGCATGTTTTCTTTTGCTAAAATCCTATAATTTGAAAGCTCTATCTCAGATAACGTATATGTTTCCATAACTATCATGAATTTTTCACGTGATGATATAATGTTTTTAGGTCTTCCAACTTCCCTACTAGAGTCTCCGTTTAAAGCTTTAGTATTCCAAGTTGCTAACGTTGATTTACTTATCCCCGTTTCAATGGATAAGTTACTCGGTGAACAATTTTCTGGTGGCAGCATTCTTTTTATCAGATTTTCTTTTTCATCTATTGTATACTTCTTATTATTTCTTGTCATAGTTTTATCTTTCCCTTATCTCTATTCGAGAATAACATTATTTTTTACCTACGACAACTATTCTACCACCCAGGGTAGATAGTAAACTATGAACGTAAATAAAAATTTCTCAAGCCCTTTTTACACTTATTTTAACAATAAAAGTGAGGTATCAATATGAAAAACAATAGAAAAATAGCAGCTAAAAAAGCAATGGAGATTTCAAACCTAAAAAACAACACTTTTTACCGAAGAGTTAAAGAGTATGAAAATATGAAATAATAATAAAAATCGGTATTTGATGGATTTATTTTCCATCAAATTACCGGTTTTTATACGTATGTCGGCGTCCCCCTTTCACTGACTAATGGCTCAGCCAGTGAAAGGGGGACTCAAATCGAACGAAATATCCATGTTACAGTAAATCAAAATTCTAAATACTAAAAATGTACAAAAAACCATGAAGAAATTATTTTCATTCAATTTTCTTTTGATTTTTTGCAAGTTATATAAAAATAAATAATTGAAAATGCACTCATTACAATAATAAAGTTACTATTACCTAAAAAATAAAATATAATTGATACTACTAATATTGCTAGTATAATATAATCTAATATTTTTGTATTCATATTATTCATTTTAGCCTCCTTTAAGTTATGGTTATAACATTCATAATAAAAAATAATGATGGAATAATCCTTGATATTTTTTTTGCTTTTATAATATTTTTTAAGAAAATAAATAATAAAAAACTGGTTATAAAGCTTACTATTATAGTATTAAAATTAAATGGGACTATATTCACTCGGAATTATAGCATATCGGAAATTTAGTAGGAACTATAACTTC
>DALZNT010000187.1:0-4354 GCA_032005505.1 Clostridium sp.
TATGAAATAAAATAAATTTAACACTCTATTTTATTATATATTTTCTTAGAAATTTAAACATTAGTTGGTAAAAAAACTAATTGTATAGTAAACTAGATGTGGAGTAAAAAAATTGAAGGAGATTGACTGATGAAATTATCAGAACTTTTAGAATATGTAGTTAAAGAAGGTGGATCAGACTTACATTTAGTAGTTGGAGTTCCACCTATTCATAGAAAAAATGGTGAGTTAATTAAAATAACTGATGTGAATTTAACCGAAGAAGATATGGTAGAATATAGTAAGGAAATTCTAGAAGGTGAATATGATAAATATTTACAAATAGGAGAGCTGGATAAGTTATATAATCTTGATGGAGTAGGAAGATATAGAGTAAATGTATATAGAGAACGAGGCTTTGATACCATTGCTATCAGAGTTGTGCCATGTAGCATACCTACATTAGACGATTTAAGACATCCAGAGGTAATTAGGCAGTTTACGAATCATAAGGATGGATTAATACTCATAACTGGGCCAACGGGAAGTGGTAAAAGTACTACTATGGCAGCTATGATTAATGAAATAAATATGAATAAGAAAACGCATATTATCACTTTAGAAGACCCAATAGAATATTTGCATAATCACAAAAAATCTATTATAAATCAAAGAGAAGTTGGTAGAGATACAAAGAACTTTGATAATGGACTTAGAGCTATCTTAAGAGAAGATCCAGACGTAATTCTAGTTGGAGAGATTAGAGATTTAGAAACAATGTCTGCGGTGCTTTTAGCGGCAGAGACGGGACACTTAGTTGTATCTACTTTGCATACAATTAATACATATAAAACTATTGATAGAATAATAAACTATTTTCCAGCAGAACAACAGCTGAGGGTGAGAAATCAGTTATCTACAGTTTTAAGAGGGGTTGTGTGCCAGAGACTATTTAAGAAAAAGGATAATAGTGGAAGAATGGCTGCTTTAGAGATAATGGTGAGCACTCCAGCTATACAAAACTTAATTAGAGAAGGTAAGATACATCAAATACCATCTTCTATGGAAACATCAGCAAAGCTTGGGATGCAGACTATGGAAATGGCAATGAATAGGATTAGTAGTTATATTGTAAATGAGTAATTTAAGAATATTCATAATGTAAATTAATTAAAATAGAAAAATAATTAAAAAGTATAGCATATATATAGAAATAGCAGTGTTTTACTATTGTATTTTTATTGAAGAGGTTTTATACTATAATTATAAAAATAATGGTTTAATGACATATTTATACGCTTAAAAGAATTTATAGACATGTTTCATCAAAGTTATTTGAAATTATTCCACTAATTTGAAGGAATTTAAGCTTTTATGTTGAATATAGCTTTGTAACACGGTAAACTTCTTTGGGAGTTAGAAATGTTGGAGGAATAGTAGAATGAATGATTACATTGTTGGGCTAGATATAAGTTCTTCAAAAATTTGTGGAGCGGTAGGTAAGCTAGCCATTGATAATAACATACAGTTACTTGGAATTACAACTTCAGATTACAGTGAAGTAAAGGCAGAGTCAGTTGGTGAAGATATTTCCACGACAGTAAATAGTGTAATAAGTCGATTGGAGGACATCATTGGTGAACCTCTGAGAGATGCGTATTTATCTGTTCCTATTTCTATGTGTGAGGTCGTAAAAACTAAGGGCGTTGTGTCATTTCCCACTTCAAAGGAAATTAATAATGAAGATGTAGTGAATGTAGGTGAAGTTGCTAAGTTCTGTGTTAACAAAAATCAAGAGATTGTGCAAGTTGATATAGAAGAGTACATAGTAGATGGGATGAAAAATATAAGAAATCCTATAGGCATGAAGGCAATGGTACTTGAATCAGAGGGAAATGCATTTATAGTAAACATTAAGTATGTTAATGAATATATAAAAGTTTTAAAGAATGCTGGAATTAATGTTAAGGGCTGGGTAGTTAATTCAATTGGTATGTCTAAGGATATTTTAGGTGAAGGAGAACTTCATAATGGGGTAGCTCTTTTAGATATAGGAAGTACCAGTGCAGAAGTTACAGTATTTAAAAGGGACAAGTTTTTAGATTTCTTTTCGATACCTTTAGGTGGAGATACAATAACAAATGATATTTCGATTTGCTTAAAATTATCTCGTGAAGATAGTGAAAAATTGAAATTTAAGTGTAATACCTTATTAAAGGGGAATTCTACTGAAAATCATAAAATTAGAGTTACCACTGAAGAGGAAAGAAAAAAAGAAATTGATTATCAAATGCTTGAAGAAATTATATGTGAAAGAGTCAAGGAAATACTTCTAATAATTGGTAAGCGTTTAGATGAGGAAGAACTAAGTACTCATGTTGAAAGTTTTGTATTAACTGGAGGTGGTATATCTCAGTTTAGAGATATAATTACTGTAGGTAGAGAAATCCTAGGAAAGCCTGTTAGAATTGGCATTCCAGAATATGTTGGAGCAGCAAATCCGATATATTCAACAGCAATAGGGATAATAGGTGACGTTTTAAGAAAACAACAGGATTTAATTGAAGTTGAAAAGTTAGATAGTAACATTTCAGAAGTAGAAAGTAAAAATCGAAGTAAAAGTGAAAATAAAATTATGACGAAGTTAAAAGGAATTATAAAAAGTTTTTCTAATGAGGAGGTAATAAAGTGATAGATTTCGAAGTTCAAAATGAAGAATTATGTAAAATTAAAGTTATAGGCTGCGGTGGCGGTGGTAACAATGCTGTAAATAGAATGATTGAGGAAGGACTAAAAAATGTAGAATTTATAGGTATTAATACTGATAAGCAAGCATTAGTTCTTTCAAAAGCAGGTTTAAAGATACAATTAGGGGACAAGCTTACTAGAGGACTTGGAGCAGGAGCTAACCCTGAGGTTGGTAGAAAAGCTGCTGAGGAAAGTAGAGATGAAATAACGGAAGCTCTAAAGGGTTCTGATATGGTATTTATCACTTGTGGAATGGGTGGCGGAACTGGTACTGGAGCAGCACCGGTTGTAGCTGAAATAGCGAAATCTATGGGGGTATTAACTGTAGGTGTTGTAACAAAGCCTTTCCCATTTGAAGGAAGAAAGAGAATGATACATGCTGAGAGTGGAATAAATTCATTAAAGCAATCAGTAGATACATTAGTTACTATTCCAAACGAAAGACTTCTAGCATTAGTTGATAAAAAGACTACACTTGTAGAATCTTTTAAGAAGGCAGACGATGTTTTAAGACAAGGTGTACAAGGTATTTCTGACCTTATAACTATTCCAGGTCTTATAAATCTTGACTTTGCTGATATAAGCACTATCATGGTTAATAAAGGTCTTGCTCATATGGGAGTTGGAGTTGGAAAAGGAGATAACAGAGCACAAGATGCTGCTAGAGAAGCTATCTCAAGTCCACTTCTTGAAACTTCAATTATTGGAGCTACAGGAGTACTTCTAAATGTTACTGGGGGTTCAGATTTATCTCTATTAGAAATAAATGAGGCTGCACAAATAGTACAAGAGGAAGCGGATCCAGATGCAAATATAATCTTTGGAGCTGTTATCGATGAAAGCTTAAAAGATGAAATTAGAATAACAGTTATAGCAACAGGATTTGAAAGCGAGGCAGTTAAACTAGCTAATAATGCTGTAGAAGCAGCGGCTAAAGTAACTACCAAAAATGAAGTAGCTGCAACTAAGGTTACAGAAGCGCCAGCTGCTAAAGCTAACAATGATGACTATGCTGTGCCAACTTGGTTAAGAAAAAATATGAGATAAAAAGTCTCAGAATATAAAAAAATGTGGTGATAAGAAGTAAATAAATACTTTTTATCACCATTTTTTATTACAAAAATATATTAATTAAGTGGTGTGCAAAATTTCATTTTAATTCATAAATAGTGAGTATTCTTATTAATAAACATAAAGGTGTAAGATAGGTGGAGTAAAATGACTATAAAATAAGAAAAGAAAAAGGGGTAAAGGGTAACTATACTACATATTAAATTATAATAAGGAAGGTATGAAAAAATAATCGCAAAATGGAATAAAATTATAGGAATAATATTCAAATAACTAGTATGTTTTTACAAATTTTACTTGTCATAATATATATAATAGACTTTAGGGAGGTAAGGAGATGGTAGTTTTCATAGATGTGCTTTTGTTAGAAAATTTCTTAGTCAATTTATTTTTGCTACGAGCAACAGTTCAAACTATTAGAAAGAAAACATCGACTAAAAGATTAGTAATAGCTTCAATTGTAGGAAGTTCTTACGTTATAGCATTAGTGATACCATGGCTAAAGTTCTTTACAGTTACTCCGTTTAAAATATTTATGGCAATGGTAATGATTGTT
>DALZNT010000188.1:0-4293 GCA_032005505.1 Clostridium sp.
ACTTTTTTTACCAAAACCCGATAACACAATCAAGAAAAATTTTGTATAAGTTACTGATTAATAATCAATTATTTAATTTAAAACTTACTTTACGCTTTTTAATTCTCATTCATGTTTAACTGTTTAAGTAAAAATGTAACTAAATATTTTTTCAAGCTAAATCATGATTTAAGACGATACCTTTGCTTAGGGCTTTTCGGCTTATCTGGAATAGTACGCTCAATCAAATCTGCTTCTATTGCTGGATTCAAATAATTCTTTTGGAATGTTGCCCGATGGTTTAAACCAACCAATTGCATCAACTCAGCCAAAGTGTAGTCTTCTAGCTTCATTGCTGAAATTAAACGCTGAACTTGATCGCTCACTTGTACGTAAGCTTGAGCGGTAACATGACCGCTATCTTGAGCGGTATCAGTTGAACTAAGAATTGCATCTAAAATCATCTGCAAAATAAATTCTATAAAAGGTGCTGAATCTGTTCGATCCGTACTTGCTTGTAATGCTTCATAATAGGCTTTTTGATTTTGATAGATCAAACTCTCAACAGGAATATTAGCAAAGATTGGATTCCATCTGCTTAATATTAAAGTTTGCCATAGCCTTCCCATGCGCCCATTGCCATCCGCAAATGGATGAATGAATTCAAACTCATAGTGAAATACTGAACTTTGGATAAGAGGATGCACTTCGCTATCATTTAACCAATCAAGTAAGTCAACCATCAGTCGATTAATTTGATTTGCAGGCGGAGCCATATGCACCACTCGATCACCTGACATTACACCGACACCACCATGACGATACTGACCAACTTCATCAATCAAGCCTGTCATTAAAATTTGATGAGCTTGTAGTAAGTCCGACTCTTGACTTGGTTGCCACTGCTGAAAGGCTTCATAGGCTTTAATCGCATTACGCACTTCCTGAACTTCTTTTGGAGGTGCAATTACGGTCTTACCATTTAGAATCGCCGTGATCTGTTTCGTACTTAAAGTGTTCCCTTCAATTGCAAGTGAACCTTGAATAGTACGTATACGATTGGCTTTTCGCAGTTTTAATCTATCCTGAATTTCCTCTAAAACAGTCAAACGCCCTATATTTTCACTGATCTGAGCAATCAGGTAAATGATTTTAGATGTGATGGTATAAGGCGGTTGGTATTTCATTTTTGGCTAACTCCACTAAATTGTGCATTAGAATAAGATGCACTACTTTCCCCCCAAGAAATCAACCGCCCCTCAAACTCTGGCACTAAAAACTCAATAAATTGATTTAAATCATGCTTGTATATCTTAGTGCTTTCAGGCTGTTGGGTATATTTTTTATAGCGTTCTTGCCATTTACCCGAACTATCTCTCTCATTCAATAAGTTAGGTTTTTCAGTTACTTTCAAAGTAAGCATAAAATGCTTTATGTAAGCTGGATGATGTTCCATCAAGTTATGAGCCACACTAATCATATCGTTAATATTATTACCTACAGCATAGCCAAATTTTGCACTTAAAATTGAGTTAACCACTGTTTTATAGGGCGCATGTAAAAGATATTTAGGAGTACTAATTCCCATTAGCTCAAGCTCTTTACGAATAGAAAACCACTCATAGTTGAATTGATTGTCGGTAAGGTAATGAGTTTTTATCCATAGTTTAGTAAACTCGACCAATAATTCAGATTTAGTTTTTGATGGAACTTTTGTATCAAGATCAACCCGTTCTAGTGATTCGATATATTTCTGAACTTTTAGTTTATCTTTTTGATTCTTACTCTCTTGTAAATAACTATGTCGTAAGCCTAATTTTTGCTTTAGCTTTTGATATTCAGCTTCATAATCAAAAAAGTATATTTGCTTTGTAGCTTCGTTCTGGACTAAGTTTTGGAATTCGACGAACTCAGTATTCCACTGATTAATGATTTGATTATTCTTTATTTCAGGCTTTAAATAATGACACTCTAAAGTAAAAACTTTTGTTTTAATTGATTGAGCGACTGTAGAATCATTCACTACAAAGGCATTTGCATTATTGTTGTAGTAAATATCTTGCATTGACTGCTTCTTCGCTTTTTCTGTTGGTTCAAAATGATTAAAAATCCACAGTAAGCAAGCATTGTTATCTTGATAAAAAATCTTACGATCAATAATCACATTCAAAAAAGTTGTAGAAAGTTGTCCTTCAAAAACAACTAATTGCTTTTTATATAATGAAGATACATCTGGTCTACGCCATTGCTTTAGGTCAATGCTTTTACGAACTTGTTCAATATGAATATCACTAAAAGATTCATCCACTTGCAGACTCTTATATATATTCTCTTTTAGCAATTTATGTTGTTGGGTTTCTTTCGCAATCTGATACTTTAAAGCAGTTTTTTCTTGCTCCGATAGCTGTTTAATATGCTTTACAGGACACTTGAAGTTTGGGTTATTTTCCAACTCAGGAATATGTCTGAAAAAGAATGTTGCCGAAGTGTTGATCTGCATGTGATCTGTACGTCTAGCGAGGGTTACAGGTGATTGACACCAAGCACATGTAAAATGAGGCTTGGTTTTATTCCTTTTATATTGCTCTCTTATTTTACTACGCCATTGTGTAAGTTCCATTTCAGATTGTTGAAAGAATACATCAACATCAATCCAAATATTTTGATCGGTATCAATGATATGAATTAACTTCATGTACTCTCCCAACTATTACTTAAATTAGCTTAACAAGCTCTCAATCAGATCGAAGCGCTTATCTTTAATCATAATAAATTTACATTGTCCTTCTGATAAATTAGCCCATAGCTCCCCAATTTGGCGATCATCCTTAGCAGCTTCCCACTTATCAGCCCCTTTATATTCAACCACTAAAATTTTTCCATTAGGTAGTTTACATATAAAATCTGGATAGAAGCGACCATTTCCCTTTTGCAAGTAAAAAGAACAGCCTTCTTTACGAACTAAGTTTCTCACCCAAAACTCAATATTTCCTTTAACTGCTTGCTGATCCAACCAACATGCACAAGCAAACTCTTCACCACTATCAAAAGCCCCAATACGGCCATAGTAATGTTTGTTAAATGCATAATATCCGTATTCACCATTATCATCGCGAGAAGGTGCATAAACATTTGGATGGAAATTAAACTGATATTCTTGTTCGTTTGAGACTGTTATTTGATGAAGCTCATCATTGCCAAATAAGAAATTTTGGTAAGCATCATTAACAGCTTCCTTTCGTAAAATATTAATTCTTTTTTCAATCAACTGACGAATTATATATTTCTGAGTATTTGTTCGAGCCAAATCAAAATCATCTTTACTTAACAAATCATTTAGCCACGCAAGAACAAAATTTCGTTTAGCCTCATGAGTTAACGATTCTTCTAAGATATTCTTACAGAACCAAGTTGCTAATTTGACTTCATCCCAATTTTCAGGTTTATACACCAAACCTAAATCTCTCTGAAGTTTTGGAAGAAAAGTAACTTTTACCTTACCTTTAGTCTCATCAATATCTAAAGTTCCAAAATCATTTGAAGCATAAGCTGAATTTAAAATTGAAATATCATCATGCAAAACTTTTGCATCTACTGTTGTTAAATTCCAAGGATATTCAAGAACTTCTGGATCATCAAATAATTGAAGCTCGCCCTGAACCGATAATGCTAATAGTGGGACTTTAAACTCTTTACCCAATTCCGCAGGTGTCTGAAAATATTCGATAGATTGACGGCTAACCTCGGCCCCTTTCTCAATCTGCTGCACTGACTCTAGTTGTGAAACAGTTTTCGTTAGTTCCACAGTCTCTTCTTTAGTCAACGGGGTAATAATCGTCAATTCATTGGTTTTATTATTCCATTCTACTTTCTTTTTTACCGTAGGTGTAACAGACTTTAAATCTGGCTTTTCAGGTAACGGAATTGTTATTGGTTTCACAATAATTTTAGAATTTCCAAAGTCCAAACGAGCTTGCTCACCCGTACCTGCTTTAACAAATTCAGCCGCTTCTTTAGTATCAAAACCAGCCCCTTCAACTAGGCTATCTCTCAAAGTTTCAGCTGTATCAGAAAAACTTTTTGATACAACATAAGCATAAGATTGATTTAACTGTTCACTCTGTCTATGTGATGCATTTGGCTGTCTAAGAATACGCCCTAATAATTGCTCAACTGCTGTACTTGATTGCACAGAAGCCATACTCACTAAAATATAAGCAAATGGGCAATCCCAACCCTCAGCTAAAGCTTTTTGAGTAATTACATACTTAATTTTACAAGCCTTATCTAAAATTCCTTTAGGATATTTTGCTG
>DALZNT010000189.1:0-4289 GCA_032005505.1 Clostridium sp.
ACCGACCAGTGACAAAGAGAAGATCAAAGACTTCTCCAACGAATTCCCGTTCCTGACCGGCCCAGCACGTATCCCGGATCTGTACATGAAAACACTCGTGAAGCTGGCCAACGGCGAGAAGCCTGATACACCATACGAGAAACAAATGGCCGAATTCCGCAAACCGGAAAACTGGTATGCAGGTAAAGTCGTGATGTCCCAGATCGACGTCCGTAAACAAAACTACTTTACTGGCGCTGCAACACCAACCATGGTATCCAAATGGAACCTGCTCCGCCAGTCCGAGATGGAAACCTTCAACAAAATCATTTACGGCAATTTGCCAATTGATGCCTTTGACCAATTCGTCACCAACTGGAAATCCAATGGCGGAGATCAGATCACGCAAGAAGTGAATGATTGGTTTAAGTCAGTAAGTGCGAAGTAAGAATTAAAGAAGTAACAAGGGCCACAATAAAGGAATAAAAAACAAGCCGAAGCGTGCATTGCCATCGCTTCGGCTTGTTTTATATCTAGTTAACCCAGCACTTTAAAATACAGGAACTTCAACAGAATCTGTGCCCATAACTCTCTTTCCATCTTTCTCTTCTGATCCAACCTCAATGCCAATTTTCAATGACTCAGAGGTGGACATCCCCTTTTGATTGGGACTTAATTCGATCACAATCGTCCCAGTACCTCCGCCATTTGCTATGTAATTCCGTTCTCTCCCAATCTCAATCATCGTTCCCCATGAAGAGTCATCCGAAGAATTCATCCAGGTGGATACATACTCAGCAGGCTTTAACTTCGATTGATGTTCAGGATAACTGCTGTTGATTCTTGAGACACTCCATTGATCAGGGATATAAAATGCAACACCACCCCAGTCAGCGGGGTCAATCTCTACATGTGCTACTATTTTAATATGATCAATATGCTCCTTCTCACCCTCAACAAATATCGATCCTTCTGTCATTGTCTTTAAATTCGTTGATTTAGCATCCAGATCAAAGTTTTTAACTTGAATGATATTGCCATTAACCACTGGCTCATTGGCTTCCTTTTTGTTGGTATTTAAAAAAAGCAAAATTAACACAATCGCAATAAACATAAAAAGCACGATTAAGTATTTAGATCTTTTTTTCATAATAACCATACCTCGCTTCTACCCTTGTTTCTTAAGCTTAACACATACTCAAAGCCCTCCTTTCCTTAATTTAGAATTTGGAAAAGTAGAGCATTAAAACCGGAGCCGAAGCGATAGATTCACGCTTCGGCTCCGGTTTTTAAGTTAAGATCGAGGTAGCTTCCCCCTGACTTATGGGTTCCCATTAGAGGGTTGAGGAGCCTTTGTATTGATCTCCTCCGACATCGACTGACCCAGCAAGGATACTGTGAGCTTAATGCCATCTCGTAGTCCCTGCATATACAACCGCTCATTTTCTATGCCTCTGCTGACAATGTAACGATTCTCCCACTCCGTATATTCCGCTGTCTGTTCGGTATTCTTGCCAGCAAACAACGCTTCAAATGCTTCGTCTGTTTCCTTACGTACACGACACATTTCAGGATCTTGCTCGATCCGTGACGACACCTCATCCAACCTTGCCTGAATCGCTCGTTGCATCCACGGTGGAAAATCCATTGCTTCTCCCTCCCCCACGCATTATGTACCTCACTCATCATCGTACAACTCGGTGATGTTGAGCCTTCATTTCACTAACTTGTGCCACCAGTTCATCCACCCTCCGGCTCTGTTCCTGAACCTCCGGATTGTCCCACAACGGAATCGCTTGCTTCAAGGATGCCTCTCCAAGCTGATTAAGCTTGCGCCGTTCCTCTTCCAATAAGTCAAGCAACCGGCTCATACATCCACCTCTCTGATGGGTCTAAACTGCTTCATGTCTTGGTAATGCTAGACGTGAGCAGTCAATTTTAATGCGATTATCGGTTTATTTTATTTTAATTCGATATTCGCATTAAAACAACCATTATTTCTCATACAATTTGGTTGAAATGAGGGGTGTACATAATGAAGCATAGACAAGAACCACCTGGCGATAAAAACATAATCGGTTCCCGAGTCGTGACTATCCGTAAAAGTAAAGGCATTAAACAACGAGAATTCCTCGCCAGACTGCAAACACTTGGTTTGGATATCAGTCAAACGAGTCTCTCACGATTAGAGGGGCAATATCGTCTTGTTCAGGATTACGAAGTAGTGGTAATTGCAAAGGCTTTGGAGGTTTCTGTGGGGTATTTGCTTGAGGAAGAAACTGAACAGTGAGAAACTAGACTAAGGCCACCTTTTAACGTCGCCAGATTACTTACGCTTTTGATGGTTGTTGGAATATTAATATGGTGCCTTGACCATCACTAACAATTTATTTTACTAAATATACTTTTATATACAATTTACAATACATTACTTCTCCCTGGTCCTAGTCTAGAGCAAACAGCAACAAAAAAAACACCCCGAAGGGTGATAATCATTCTTTAAGTTCAGCTCTGATAATTAAATTTGTAATTGTTAGATTTCCTCTTTTCCTATTATTTTATAATTCCATTTCCCATTCTCTTGCTTCTATTTTTTTATGCTTATTCACAAGTTCAGGGCGATGCCATAAAGCTATAGATAATAGAGCAACTGAATTAACGAATAAAAAACGAAAACGCTTCTCATTTTTTATATCTCCTGGAGTATTCGCTTGTAATTGTAAGCAGTAATCTCGAATAGGAGAATTCGAAAAGGCTATATCATCCAGCTTATGTGCAAATTCATTTCTTATCTTTCTTATCAAATTTGCTTCTCTAGCTTCTTTATCTGTAATAAAACCCAAGGCATGACATAATTTAATTTTAGAACTAAATGTTCCTATGGGTGAATTAAAACCACTTAGTAATTCTTCTTTTGAGAAATTATCTAATAAGGTATTATTAAGTAGTATTTCTAATTTTGACTCGACCATTGCAGCCCCAACTAATGCTGCTCCCCGATCTGTTTCATTTTGAAAATATGCCAAAAATTTAGATAGAGTATTAACATCCTCTTTTTTCATAATGTCGCTATCTCCAATTAATTTTTTATTTTTTTAAGAACTAACTTTATTTATAGCTATAAAAATCCATTAATTAAAATAATCATCTAAAAATGATATATTTAAGATGATAGGTATAAGCTTTAACAATCAAATCATCAACAGAGCTTGTCATAAATATTCAGTATTTTCGCTTAACGTTTTGTATTCACGGACCCTCACCACCTTAAAGACCGGTCGCGACGCTGTTAGGTGGTGCAGAGTTGTCTCCTGATCCAACTTTTCCGAACTCCATCTTGGCGACAGAGAGCGCATGTCCGATGCGTTGATATCTTGTTATATGACGATGTTATGACTTACTTTCAAATATACATTACAAATTTTTTACACAGTATCCCTGAATATCATTAGTTCTTTCTCATATTTTTCTGAAATCTCCAGAAGAAGCAACATAAGAGTAAAATTTATCAATCTAGTTGAAATCTCATAATATTCGTGAACCACTTCATAGAGTTCTTCCAACGTTAATTTAGGTTTATTTAATATAGGAATTACAGCAGATACATAACCTTCTTCATTAAATCCTTCAGGTACTTCAAACGTCACTTGTTCAAAAGAAAGACTCGAATCTAATGGTCCCTCTCGATGTGTCATAGCATTTCTTGTTTCTCTCAATATCTTGTGTAGACTTTCCCTAGATTCAAACATTTCAATTATTGGAATAATTCTATGTTGTGGATAAGTATTGATTAGCTTATCTCTTACTCTAGGAAAAGAAACATCCCTTTCTTTAAATCCAAGATTAAGAACTAAATTTAATGCATGTGAAAGTTTATCTAAAATACTAAACAATCTATATAATGTATTTTCGAGATAATACTCTGTGATATTTGTATAGTAAATTCTTTCTTTGGTTTGTCTTTTAGTTTGATACTTATTTTTGATTTTTTCTTCGTAGGTAGCAGTCGCACATATTAAAGACTGCCTACAAGTGTCCCAGGAAAAACAAATTTCTCTCCGCCATGAATCTAACAATGAAAAGTATTTTAAATGTTCGTTTAATGTAAACATAATTGAATCATACGATTTTCCAAACTTATTATATAATTTCGCCACATCCAATAAATTGTCCTGAAATTTCCTTTTTCTTTTGAATTTTAAATATGCAGTTTCGTCTACATTAAACATAAAAGAACTCCTTTCTTGATTCTTCGCTCTCTCATATAACGTTCCTGTATTCATGAACCCCAACGGAGTTGTCTGCTAAAA
>DALZNT010000190.1:0-4169 GCA_032005505.1 Clostridium sp.
TTAATGTTTTTAAAAATATACAATATAAGAATAGAGTAATTATATTACTAGTTAGTATTATGATACAATTTGTGTCTTTTGTGGTTGTAAATAAAATAGTAGAAGGTAAATACTCACAAGAATACATAATGGCTAAACAAGAATCTATGGCGACTAAACAACAGCAAAATGAAACTGTCGACGGTGAAGAGGAACATAGTGAAACAGATAAATTAGAGGAGCAGGAAGCAGAGAAGAAAAGACAAGAGGAATTAGAAAAGCAAGAAGATGAGAAGAAACAGAAAGAGGAACTAGCTAAGCTAGAAGAAGAGAAGGACCAGCAAGAAATAGGTAAACAGGAAGAAGAAAGTAAGTGGGTAGAGGGATATAATTTAATTAATAAAGCTGATATGTTTAAAGCTGGCGACACAATATATTGGGAAGAAGGCGATGGATATGAGCCAGCATTTATAATATTGGAAGTGGCGAGTGACATAACATTAGAAACTGGATATGTATCTAAAAAAGCTATGAAGGTTCAGGATTATCTTAATGAAAGTGATGTGTTTTGGAAAGATATAGATTTAACTTTGCAAGCAGCGTCTAAACAAGGTGGCGTAAAGTATTATTCTAAGGGTTATAAATTTAATCCTTAATTAAATAAGAAGGAAATATAATGGCGAATATTGGGTTTGGAACAACAAGAATAGATTTTAATATTGAATATAGAAAAAGAAAAACAGTAAGCATATCAGTGGAGCCACCTAAAAGTGTTTTAGTTGTGGCTCCAGATGGAATGCCAGAGGAAGAAATAAAAGATATAGTTAAATCCAGAGGAGCATGGATAGTCCAAAAACTCTTCGAATTTAGAAATATTGAAGCTAAGAAGGTTAATAGGGAGTTTGTTAATGGAGAATCCTTTATGTACCTAGGAAGAAATTACTCTCTTCAAATTCATGTAGATAAGACCTTAGGAAATAGCAGTGAAGTTAAGCTATTTAGAGGTAAGTTTCATGTCTATGTAAAAGAAAAAAGTGATGCACTAATAAAGAATGCCATGGAAGCTTGGTTTAGGCAGAAAACTGAAGAACAGGTAAAGAAGAGAATTAAATACTATCAAAAATTCTTCAGCAAGGAACCAACAGCTATAAAAGTTAAGGAACAAAAAAAGCGTTGGGCAAGCTGTACTTCAAATGATGAAGTGCTCTTTAACTGGAGATGTTCTATGGCTAAGGCTACAGCTATAGATTACATTGTAGTTCATGAGATGTGTCATATGTATTATAAGAATCACTCTAAGGAATTCTGGGACCTAGTAGCATCTGTAATGAGTGATTATGAAAGCAGGAAAGAATGGCTTAGGGATTATGGGATAAGGTTGGATTTATAAAATCCAGAAGGAGTGGTTGTGTGAAGATTATTTTTGATGAAGTTATAAAAAATGATAGTAATTATGATAGAAAGAATTTATTTGACTTAATAAATTCTAATCATAAAGACTATATAGCGAGTAATGTTCAAGTAGTATATGTATATAGATTGGTTGATAAGACGATAAATTATCCTAATATGGATGGGAATATTGTTTATATAGGTGAAGCATGTAGACAAAAAGAAGCAACAGGAAAAAGGTTTACTCAACACATTAGTACTTCTATGGATAGGGGAGCGGATAATGGAAGTAATTATACTGTATCAAGGTACTATTGGCTAGGTTACGAGCTTAAGTTAACAATATTTAAACTTAATAAGAAACAAGATAGAAAGAAAATTGAAAAACGTCTTTTACAAGCTCATGTAAAAAAATATGGAGCACTTCCTATAGGACAAGGGTCTACAGGAAAAAATTATACTGTGGATACTATTGAAGGCGTTGATTATAATTTATATGAGGGTTTATTGTAGTATAAAAGTTAGGTAATTAGGTGGTTGTGGTATACCACAACCGCCCAATTACCTAATATTTTTTTGAAAAGAATTTATAATAGATATGCAAAATTTATATCATAACTAGTCGATTGGTAGCTGTATATAACCAAAAAACTGTGGATAAAATTACAAAATAATAAAAACAGTGGTAAAATGTAGTTATTGAAATGATGGTAAATCATAACTTATAGCATAGATAATCAATATTTTAATAAAAGGTATAGGGAAGTGAAATAAATATGACATTAGCAAATAATTTTAAAATTTATAAAAAAGAAATTGAATTGATACAAAAGCAAAATCCTGTAGAACATGAGTTATATTCAGTAATTGCTTGTATCATAAGAGAAAGGGATAGTAGTTCGAACATCTCATTAAGAGATGTTTCTAATACACAACTTAGCGAAAAAACTCACTCATATAATTTAAGTAGTGAAGGTGGTTTTCCTGATTTCGTTATTTTAACCACAAATTACGATTCTAAAAATCCACTGAAAGAAGACATTCTTGGAGCAATTGAGGCTAAGTTAATGAGCAAAGATACATTAAACTGGTTATCTATGACAGAACGTAATAAAAAACAATTAAAAGCACATATTAAATATTTTAAAAAAGTTATTTATACAAACGGTCTAGAATGGCAATTCTATGAAAGCAATTCAAAAGCTGATGAACCTGAACCAACTTGGGATATTGTACTAGGAAAAGAGGAAGGAGAAGAGATTTTATGGCATTCTAGTGAAGAGTGGTATAAATTATTAAATAAATTAGATGAGATTGTTTGGAAAGCGTAGCAAGTTAGAAAATTCTAAGTTATAGAGCAGAATAGATGAATAATAAATTATGTAATTGGGGGAGTGGAGTATGTCAAAAATCAACAGTAATGACGTTAAGGAATATTTAGCAGTAGGTAAAGAATTTATTAAAGATTTATTTTTAAATGTATACGGAGATGTTATAAATCAGGAAGGAGAGGAAGCTTTTTCAGATGCAATTGAAATAGGAATTTCAAACACCATGGCAGCATTGTATGATGCAGAGGTTGATGATGAGGAAATAATTCGTGCTCTAAACAAGTATTGGGGCATCAATAGGGATGATGCTGAAAACCGCCTTATATATGAAAAAAGACAAGCTGCAATCAGAGAGTTAGAGCAGTTTTTGAGGATGCAAGGCTACTCTGCCATAGAGATTAAACAATTTATGAAATCAAATAAGGTATCAATAAAGATAAGACACAGTAATGAGTTATGGAAATTAAGACGTAAACCTGAAAAATTGATGAAAGAAGTTCAAGAGGCTAAATAAATATTAAAATCTAATTTATACAAGGAATTTAATGAATAATAAATTATAACGTAAGGCTGTATTAAAAATAGAGATGGAAAATAAATATATGTGAATTAGCAAAGGTCGAGCATTAGTTAAATCTAGGCACGACCTTTATTTATAATTTAGGTGAAAAACTTTTTACAGATTAGTAACCAACCAAGCTTTTATTCGTAAAAATCCTTACCATGTTCAACTTGATATTCTAAATCAGCAATTTTTTTCTCAAGTTCAATGCAAATATTCTTGATGATTGAAGCCTTAACGGTAAGCTCAAAAATCTTTTTATATAAGTCATAGATGTGTTCTTCCAATAGGAACACCTCCTTTCAGCAAAGACTATAAATTGATGGAAGTAATTAAGCTAAACACCATAGGGGATTGCTATGTATTAAAAAATATTTAAAGCTACTCATTTCATTAACTTCTTTAGCTTTTGATATTGGGTCCTATTAGGATATTTAAGCTGAGACTCAAACTTGTATATATCCACTGGGCTGATTTTAGTGAGCTTTGCAAATTCCTTTTGGTTTAATCCTAAGGGAAGCCTACAATTATATATTTTTCTTCCGTAGTTGGATTGGATAAAATCATAATAATCATCAGTCAACTTATTAGGGGGAATACCTATAACCTCACAAAACCTTATGAAATCCTTCAGAGGGAGAAATCCTTCGTCAAAAGTAACATCATTAGAGTCAATGAATAAATTTAGCTTATCTTCAAAAACTTCTTCTGTAATTCTAAACTTGCGTGTTGAGGATAGGTATTTAGCTTTTAATTGGTCTTTTATTACCTCCTTAAACAGGTTAAATTCTAGGTGTACAAGCATCGCATTCTGGTAAGGCGTGCTGATGTATATTTAAGAGAAATGCAGAAGTATTTACCAAAGATGCATAATTCAATTAATGAAATTTATATGCATGTAGGCG
>DALZNT010000191.1:0-4119 GCA_032005505.1 Clostridium sp.
TTTATCATATCTGATGGACGACCTAAGGGACAAAATATTGACGAACATCCAATATATTATCTTTCGGAAGTCAAATTACTAAAAGATAATATTGGGATAATTATTGCTATGAAAGATCAATCTGAAGTCGTTAGAGATTTAAACAAAGATGGTATGAAAAATGTATTCAAGGTAGCGAATAAAATTTAACAATTGTTGCATAATCTTAAACTGATTTGTAATGAGATATTCTGCAGTCGAAAAAAAAAAGCAACTATGCTGGGGTTCTTATATATATGGAACTCGAACTGAAATCAGTTGGAGGTATGTAATATGAACTTAATAGAAAAGCTATTTAATAAACCAAATTTTGATTTTACTATAGATAAGTTTAATTTTCAAACGTGGGAATATTTTGAAGATTTTAAGAGGAATAAATACGTGTTTATATTTGGTATTGGTCTGGGCGCTGACTTCTATTTCGAAAATTTTGATGACAATATTGTCGGCATAATTGATAATGATGAAAAAAAACAAGGCCTTACAATTGATTCCTTTGTCGATAAAATAGCATTGAAAAAGTGTCAGGAAAATAAAGTTTTAAATGTATCTGTGTTAGAACACTATAATAATGATGATATAGTTATTCTGATAGCGAATCTTAAAGCATATGAACAAGTTGCATGGCAGCTTGAAAGCTTAGGTATAAACAACTATTTTTCTTTACTTGCTATGGAAAGTATTAAAAGAAAATCCCTCAATACAGTTTTTGACAATACTATAGTCAATATAACGACTGATGAGATTCAACAAAACAAGCTTGTTTTTTACAGTACAGGTGGTTATTTCGGTCATGGAAAATATATTGCTGAACAGCTTCTAAAAATACGAAGAGATCTGGACATTGTTTGGATAGTTAACGATATGACACTAGATGTACCAGAAGGTATCAGACTTGTATATGGAAAAAATAGCAAACAGTATTTCCGTGAATTGGAAACTGCTAAAATATGGATATATGATAATTTGGTACCATTAGACTTTACAAAACGACCGGAACAAATTTATATACAGGTTAAACATTGGTCTAGTGTTACATTAAAAACCTTTGGGTTTGATGTTTCATCC
This sequence comes from Clostridium sp., assembly GCA_032005505.1. GTDB lineage: Bacteria > Bacillota > Clostridia > Clostridiales > Clostridiaceae > Clostridium_J. The sequence goes on from DALZNT010000191.1 coordinate 1,108, forward strand.
TTTCGTAAAGAAAAAGGGGATATCGCGCTGTATAAACATAATTCAGAAATAATGGATTATATTATTACAGGTAGTGAATTTGATACAAAATCTTGTAGAAGTGGATTTATTTATGAGGGTAAGGTTGTTCAGGCGGGTTCACCGCGTACTGATATTCTTTTTAAAGAAAGCCAATACAAAGAAAAAATATGCGATTTTTTTAATATAAATAATCAAAAAAAAATATTGTTGTATGCACCGACGTTTCGTTACAAAAGAGGTGTATATTATACACCAGAGGCTTATGAAACAGGTATCGATTATAAATTACTGATTGAAAAGTTAGCTAGCAGATTTACTGACAATTGGAGCGTTTTATTAAGGTTGCATCCGATTGTTTCTGAAGAGAGTAAACTAATTAAACGACCGAATTATGTTATTGATACTAGCGACTATCCTGACAGTCAGGAGCTAGTTGCTGCTGCAGATATCTTGATTACTGATTATTCAAGTATTATGTTTGAACCTGCTTTTGTAAGAAAACCTGTATTTCTATATGCACCTGACCGCAAGGAATATATCAATGGTGAACGCAAGCTACTGATTGACTATGATACTTTGCCATTTCCAATTGCAGAATCAAACGAGAAACTAGCATATAACATTGAAAATTTTAACCAAGAAAAATATGTAAGTCAAGTTGATGAATTTATGGAAAAGTACGGTGTACATGAAGATGGACATGCAAGTGAGCGTTCGGCGAAATTTATCTCTGACTTAATTGATGAAAAAAGGGGTTAAATGAAACGTGACAAAAGTTTCTGTAATTATGCCATCTTTAAACGTGGTAGATTATATCGAACAATGTATTGAAAGTGTTATAAACCAAACATTGATGGATATAGAAATCATTGCTATAGATGCAGGGTCGACAGACGGAACCCTCGAAATTTTACGGAAGTATGAATTGCAAGATAATAGATTGCGGTTGATTCACTCAGATAAAAGGAGCTATGGTTATCAAGTGAATTTGGGTATTTCTATTGCTAATGGAGATTATATCGGAATAGTAGAAACTGATGATTTTATAGAGTTAGATAAGTATGAAACCTTATATAATCTGGCTTTAGAATCTAAAGCAGATTATGTTAAGGGATGTGCAGAAATTTTTTTGGGATTGTCTGGAGATATGACCTACACTAGCAAAATTCAAATTTTTTCGAAAAATGAATTTGCTCCTGATAAAGGTTTCGTTACTGTCAATCCAAGCATAACTCCTGAACTTATTATGAGGGATTATAACTTGTGGACAGGGATATATAAAAGTGATCTTATTATATCGATAAAATTGAATGAAACTCCTGGCGCAGCCTATCAAGACATCGGTTTTGTTTTTCAGACCTTTTGCAAAGCCCAAAAAGCAATTTACTTGGATAAAGTACTTTATCATTACCGACAAGATAATCCAAATTCTTCAATATATAACCACAAGGCATTCCATTACCTTGTTGAAGAGTATCAATATGCAGAGGGTATTCTTCAAAATCAAGACAAAGATTGGCTTACATTGAGCTTTTGCAAAATGTTTCGTCAAACCAATCAAAGAATTAGATTAATGGCAGTTTCAGGGAGTGTATGGGAGTCAGCAATATCCGATCTGCAAATTATCTCTGAAAACTTGAAACAAAATATAATTGATAATCATATTGCTTCTAAATATTTATCGCTTAAAGAATGGTCAGAGTTAGAATTATTTCTAAAAAATCCGATAGATCTATATGATTATTATGTAAAGATCGAAACTGAAAAGCGTAATGAACTTTCCTTTTTATTGGACAAGTTAGCTCCTGCTCAACAAATTGTTGTTTTCGGATCGGGCTATTTTGGAGAATTTGTTCCGATTTTGCTCAGCCTTAATGAAATAGATACTATTGAAGCATACTGTGATAACAATTCTAAATTGTGGGGCAGTTATTTGCATGGTAAGCCTATAATCTCTCCTGAACAAGCTGTTAGGGATTACCCACAGGCAGCATATATTGTTGCTAACAAGGCACATGGTCAAGAAATAGAGGAACAATTAATAAGCATGGGTATTACTGATGAGCATATTTTTGCATATACCTTAGGTGTAGATACTTTACTATTAAGTAAAGCGTATTTGAAAAATTATTGATTTAATAATGATTCTAAATTTTTCGACGAACGGAGCTAAGTTATGGTTAACGGTATTCCTCATCCGTTAAATGAGATCGATGCGGATATAGGGGCATACATCCATTCGCATCCAGACAATAATTTTATAGATGTTATTAGAAAAGATCAACGTTTGGAGGTTGCACGCTATCTAAGCGATATTCCAAATAGTTTGTTCGCATGGTACCCATTTGAGAGCACTTCGAACGTATTGGTGATCGGAGGCTCATTTGGTGCTTTCTTAATGAACATATGCAGAAGAACACAAAACATTATCGTTGTGGAAAAGGACGGTTATCGTGCGCACTTTCTTCAGAAGCGTATGGTAAATATCGAGAATCTCAGGGTAGTTCATTCCGATGTGATAGAGTTTCAAAAAAAATCCGAGCAACTTTTTGATTATATCATTTGGGCCATTGACGAAAGTGTTGATTGTTTAGGTGAAAAAGACTATGAGATTTATTTTTCGGCTATGAAAAGTATGCTCACTCCAAAAGGGAAAATCCTTGCTGTCATTCCAAATCGCATGGGTGCTCGTTTTTTCTGCGGAGAAGGAGATGCACAATCGGGACTGCCGTTTGAAGGAATAACTGATAATCACTCCGGTACGCATCGATTTACCCGCAGCGAGCTTCTTCATTTTCTTGGACGTATGCATTTTAATTCTGTAAAGCTCTACTATCCGTTTCCCGACTACAGAAATCCTCAACTTATATACACAGATGATTATCCTCCAACAGAGGATATATCAGAGCGTATAAAATCATATATCTCCAAAAACGAAGAAAGAATTTTAAGTGAAAAGACCCTATATCGTAAGCTTGCTCAAAATAAAAT
>DALZNT010000192.1:0-4000 GCA_032005505.1 Clostridium sp.
GTGTGAGACATCCATAAGTACCGTTGGGTACATGTTATAAATAGTCAGTTTGACATCAACAGACCAATAGTGAGTGTAAGATAATTTTAAGAATGCACGACGAGCTGCTAATCATGCGGCCTTTTTTTGATTTTCAATTGAAGTCTAACTATTATATGCAATCTTTCGATTCTGAACTGAAGGCTTCTACATGTAATCAGAATGCGTGCAGATTACAAGATCACCAAGCAGGTAGCCGATCTTTTGATAGTAGATATGTAAATGACTGGAACTTAAAAGCAAAATAGAGCGTTAAGATATATACTGAATAAATAAGAGGAGGGCCAATCTGTGAAGACAAAAACATTGGTTTCACTACTCACCATACCACTGATAGCCGTATCTGTGAGTGGCTACATGTACCTGAATGAACCGTCCGTAGTTAGTGCTCAAAGCGATGTTGAAAGTGCAGCACTTAAGGCGACCCAAGGTAAAGTAGATTATATTAAAGAATCGTTTGAAGATGGATCATACATTGTTCGCTATCGGGACCGCGTGAATTTGACAGAAATCACGGAGGAATACCGTGATAACCAGCTTCATAATAAATTGATTATTGAAGATGGTGGTAAGAAAATTACTTCCTATGGTCGAGACTTCGAGACAGGGAAATTAGTTGGGAATACCTGGACCATGCCGGACAACATTGCTGCTGAAAATGAGAAGTTGCTACAGATCTCGCTGTTGGAGAATGCTAAAGAAGAATTACAGGGTCAGGATTGGACAGTACTAGAAACTGCGGGTACACAATCCTGGTCTGCTACAGAGAGTAACGAGAAAAATGCTATCTCCGAGGATAATCTCCACAAGGAAGTTGTAACCATTGATGTAAATACGGGTTTACCTACGAAACGTGTGATTTATCAGAAAGACAAAAACGGTGAAATTGTAACTAGCTCAACCAAGACAGAAGAGTACAAGTACCTGGATTCCATGCCGATGAAGATCCAGAGCTTTGCTCCGGAAGAATCCGTTGAGATTAAAGAAATACCGGCGCCTGTAATTGAAGATAAGGTGCTTGAAGGTTCATAAGACTTTCTGTTCCATCAACAAGTACAATTAAATAATTCAAACCAATTAATACGTCTTCTTAAATCACTTTCTTTAACATCTAACAGGATGGTCTTTGTTATTCTTAAGGTTTAAATTCAAGTAGAAAAGTCAATAAAAGCTCTGTAAGCAACGCTGTACAATCCACTGAAAACCAGTACAATTGAACCTATAAGAACATGAGATAAAGAGAGGTACTTCTCCATGACCGAAACAAGTGGGAATCGCAAAGTTGACGGCTATATAAAGAAAATTAAATCGTGGAAGGAAGAGTCCGCGAAGCTGAGAGAGATTATTCGAGATTTTGACCTGACAGAGGATATGAAATGGATGCATCCTTGTTACATGCTTGATGGGAAAAACATCGTTCTAATCCATGGATTCAAAGAGTACGTCGCAATCCTGTTCTTCAAAGGTGCTTTGCTGAAGGATACACACGGCATTTTGGTCCAGCAAACGGAAAATGTACAGGCAGAGCGTCAGCTTCGCTTCACCAGTCTGGAGCAGATTGTGGAGCAGGAGGCTTGGATCAAAGCCTACATCCAGCAAGCGATTGAGGTGGAACAAGCTGGACTGCAAGTGGAAATGAAAAAGACAGCCGAATATAGCGTTCCGGAGGAACTTCAGCAGCAATTCGATGAAAATCCTGCTTTCCGAGATGCATTTGAAGCGCTCACACCCGGACGGCAGCGGGCCTATCTCTATTATTTCTCACAACCGAAGCAATCCAAAACAAAAGTGTCACGAATTGAGAAGTACATGCAGCCGATCTTGGAAGGTAAAGGGCTGAATGATTAATCTTATAACAATATATTTGAGGGAAATGAAGAGTTAAACGAATTGAAAGCCTTTCAGATATTATGCGAAAGGCTTTTTGCTGTTTTTAATAAAAATTTAGATAACAGGAGCGTCCCGTATGATTCGAACTTACCAATACTACGCAATTTTTAATTTTGCTGAAGATGGAATTAATGTTACATTTCCTGATTTTCCTGGATGTATCACCTGTGGCGATTCAGTTGAAGAAGCATTATTGATGGCGAAAGAAGCACTTGAATTATTTTTGGATGGAGAACCTGTTGAAGATATTCCGCCACCTCAAAGCATAATGCCACAATTATTGAAGCCTAAAGATAAAGCATATTTAATTGAAGCCAATATTACGTATTACTGATCGACTCTACTTTTACATATCTGAATTCACCAAACTGGTTCTAGAACATCACCATGCTAAAGGTATCAAGGCGACTGTTACTAAGAAGAAACTTTACATATTTCATACTTTGGCAAACGCGAATTTGATCTTAAGCGCTTCAACATAGATCGCCTAATTTCTTTGTAGTAAATATATGTTATAGATTTATAGTTAAAGTCAACGAACTTTATTTCTTATGGTATATAGCACCTGTAAATACATATTTTTATAATTTTAATAAGAGAGATGTATAGGTTCTATTAATAATCTTGGGGACAGGAAGATTATCCATATGATATAATTTATTTCAAACTATCAAATGGTTTGATATATATTGGGAGGTAGAATGAACAAAAAAAATAAAACATCAGTTTTACTATATTGTGCTTTGCTATTAATTTTTATCTTAGCAATTGGGATCTATTACTTTAATAAAAATTCGTTTTCTGAAAAAAATCTGAATGACTTCATTGAAAATGAGAATTTGAATCATATTTCAATACAAAAGTTAAGTAATAAGGAATATTATATTTTTAGCCCTTCCCATATTTATATCTATCGGGGACCTAAGGATTATAACGAATCTACGACAACTGATAGAGACGGCATACTCATTGGAGGGTTACAGAAAGGATCTTTAGGTTTAATTATTAATAATCTTGAGGTTATTAAGTTTGGAAAAACATATTCGATAGTAATTGATGGAAAAGCTCGTGAATATCAATATAATGGAGAAAAGTATCTTATTATTAAAGATTTTCGTATTTGGAATCCTAGACCTGAAATGAAGATTTTATTTTCAAATGATAAAGGTGAGATAATATACAATACAGATTACTAAAAAGGAACCCCATAATAAATTATGGGATTCCTTTTTTTGGATAATTAATGTTATATATTAAAATCTCCAACTTAGTGAAGTGTCGTTCATATTATCTACTCCGGTCGCGCCAGAAATCGCGAGAGCTCCACTTTTTAAGTCTACTCCAAAGCTGATGGTATTATACAAGTGAGCATAGTGACCAAATGCATTTGTAGAAATTGCGTTCGTATTATTCTTTTCAACTTGGAATGCTACGTATCCACTGTGATTATTTACTGTGCCACCAGAGGAAATATAAGTTCTAAGATCCACGTTAAATCCTATACCTGTAACTTTTTTATGTTGAGCCTTTAAGGGATAATTATCAACAGCTGGATTAAGTCCAGTTTTAGCAGCTGCATAATTTCCATAATCGCTATTATTAATGTAAGTTAGATTAGGGTTAAAACTAATACCTGCAACATCGGTCAAACGATAGACTGGATATATCAGCCATCTAAAAGAGTTCTTAAGATTATAAGTCCCAGTAGATAGTTTAGTAGTACTTAAAGTCATTACCATCCAACTTGTTGTAGAAGTGTTACTATCGTTAAAAGTATTGATTCCTTTTGATTGTTCTTCTAACAATGATCTTTGAATGCTTTTAATTGCTTCAGCCTCAGGGACTTCCGTAACTTCATGATTGGTAATTTTATAGTAGCTAGTTTCTTTATCTATAAGAATACTAGTAGTTTCTTTACCCACCTTCTCATTAAAAGTAGCATATTGTTCAGGAGTAAAGTTATCAATCTCATCTTGCGTAAAACCAAAGCTAGAAAGTCTGAGTTTATCTTCTTCACTTAATAACGTGTTATTAACTATTGAGGGAGAAGCCTGGGAAACGGAATAGGGTA
>DALZNT010000193.1:0-3977 GCA_032005505.1 Clostridium sp.
TTAATGATTTCAATCACCTCCATGTAATTTTAAGTATATATATATTATAGTTAAAAATATGGATTAATTCAAACTATTTACATAGAGGTAAGGGGAGGAAAGAAAATTTTATTATAAAATGTTATGTCTGATATAAGGGCATAAAAAAACACAGCATATTAATATGCTGTGTAAAATTTACTATCTTCTCTTATTAGAGATTTCGATATTTACTTTTCTCTTACCAAACATTTGTCCTTTTGAGTGGCTTAATATAGCATCTACATGGTTTGATGGAACGTCTACGAAAGCAAACTTATCTAGGATATCGATTCTTCCGATTTCTTTTCCTTTAACTCCAGCAGTGTTATCTAAGAATTCAATGATATCTTTAACGCCTGCTCTATCTAATTTACCAATAGATAAGAATAATCTAGTTGTTTCATCAACTTGAGCAGTTTGCTCTGAGTAGTTACAGTTTAATTCTTTATCAAACATAAGTTTTAATAAAGAAGCAGCAACGTCTTCAGCACCATATTCAGTGATTAACTCTTTAGCCATTGGCATGAAAGTAGCGTAAGCATCTTCTTGAAGAACATTTGCTATGTTTTCAAGTAAGCTTCCTGATTTAGCAGAGAATATATCCGCTAAAGTAGGGATTTCTTTCTTAACAATCTTACCCTTAGTGTGGTTCTCGATTTGTCTTATGAAAGATACTTCTTTTCTAGAAGCAAAGTTATAAGCTATACCTTCTCTGTTTGCTCTACCAGTTCTTCCGATTCTGTGAACATAAGACTCGATATCTTGAGGAAGGTCATAGTTGATAACGTGAGTTACATTTTCAACGTCAATTCCACGAGCAGCAACGTCGGTAGCTACTAGGAAGTTTAGGTTTCCATTTTTGAACTTAGCTAAAGTGTTCATTCTTTGGCTTTGTTTCATATCTCCGTGCATACCTTCAACGCTGTAACCTTTTCCGTGTAAAGCATCAACTAATTCATCTACACCTTTTTTAGTTTTACAGAACATTATTGCTGAAGTAGGATTATCTACGTCTAAGATTCTGCAAAGTGAATCAAATTTATTAGAATTATTTACTAAGAAGTATGATTGCTCTATTTTAGAAACAGTCATAGATTTCTTAGCAATTGCTATATGCTCAGTATCAGCCTTCATGTAATTCTTAGAAAGGTTTTTGATTTGTCTTGGCATAGTTGCTGAGAATAAAAGTGTTTGTCTTTCTTCACTTAAGTTAGAAAGAATACTTTCGATATCCTCGATGAATCCCATGTTTAACATCTCATCTGCTTCGTCTAAAACTAAGAATTTAACATTTTGAAGTTTTAATGTTCTTCTGTTGATGTGGTCTAGTATTCTTCCTGGAGTTCCAACAACGATGTCTACGCCTCTTTTTAAAGCACTAAGCTGTCTATCGAAAGATTGACCACCGTATATTGCAAGTATTTTATATTTCTCATACTTACAAAGTTTTTCTAATTCTTCACTAACTTGAATAGCTAGTTCTCTTGTTGGAGCTAATATAAGAGTTTGGATAGCTCCTCCTTTAGGACCCATATTACTTAGGATTGGTGCACCAAATGCAAGTGTTTTACCTGTACCTGTTTGTGCTTGACCTATTATATCTTTACCCTGTAAACTTACTGGAATGCTTTTCTCTTGTATATCACTAGGATGCTCAAAGTTTAAATCTAATATAGATTGTAATATTGAATCCTTTAACCCAAGTTCTTCAAATCTAATTTTTCCCATTCATTTTCCTCTTCTCTTCTTCTCTGTTTTCTTTTAATACACCTAATAGTAACACAGTATAGTCATAATAGCAAATATAAAGTAGTTTTTAAGCTTTAGTTGTATATGGAAAGTATTAATTATAGCAAGTGGTAATATAAAACTCTATTACATTTGGCAAAAATCATATATTATAGTATGTGTAGATATATTTTTTAATATATCATAAATGGAAAGAGATTTTATTTTAAGGAGAGTATATGAAAAAAAATTTATTTGATACAGTAGAAACATTTTTAAACAATGGGCTTCAGTTAATAACAATAAAGAAGACAACCCAAATTGCATCTTTGAATATCGGAGTTAAGGTTGGTGCAGTTTGTGAAGATAAAAAAGAAAGAGGAATTTCTCACTTTATAGAACATATGCTGTTTAAAGGCACAGTTAGTAGAGATAATGAAGCTTTAAATGCAGCATTAGAAAGCTTAGGTGGAGAGTATAATGCTTATACAGACTATACGTCTACAGTTTTCAATACAACTACACTAAATGAGGAACTAGAAAATAGTATAGAGCTTATAGCGGACCTTCTTCAGCATCCTACTTTTAGTGAAGAAAATATTGAAAAGGAAAGAGGCGTAATTTTAGCAGAACTTAGAAGTGGTAAGGATGATGTGGAAGATTTATCTTTCCAGAAAATCAACGATATGGCATTTACACATAGTCCACTTAAAGTAGATGTAATTGGAAAGGAATCTATAGTAAAAATAATTAATAAGGAAATGTTAACTAATTATTATTACAAGCACTATGTTCCTAATAATACAGTTATCTCAATAGTATCTAGCTATGACCATGAGAAAGTTATAGAGTTAGTTAATAAGTGGTTTTCGAAGTGGGAGAAAAAGCATGTTGAAAAACCAGTTCTAGAATTTGAACGAAATAAAGAGAAGTTTAAAATAACTCATAAAGATAATATGGAACAAAGCACAGTATTATATCTTTATACCTTTAATGACTTAACAAAGGATGAAGAACTTGCTCTTAGGGTTTTAAATCATAAATTTGGAGAAAGCTCAAACTCTATATTATTTAGAGAACTTAGAGAAGATAAAGGCCTTGCCTATGACGTATACACAAGCATGGATTTAACTAACAATCTAAAGTCTCTATATATTTATGCAGCAGTATCTCCAGAGGATGTGGATGATGCAATAAAAACTATAGATAGTTGTATAGAAAAAGTAAAAGAGGAAATAATTGTATTTGATAGTGATACTATAAATACTATGAAGAAGGTATTTAAAACTGCCATAGCATCAACTCTTGAGGATTCATCAGATCTTGCTAACTATATAGTTCATCAAGCTATGGATAAGGAAGAATTATATCAATTCTCAGAGGATATGGAGAAACTAAATAATATAGAAGCTAAAGATTTATATAAAGTGGCAAGAAAGGTTTTAAACAAGCCTACAGTTCATGTGCTTTTATGTCAAAAGGAATAAAATTTAATTAAATAATTTTATTAGGCATATAATCTTGGAATTATATATAATTCTAAAATATATGCCTTAAATTTAATGATGGGATGAGGAAAATGAGTAAAGTAATTACGAAAATTGAAGCTCAAAAGAAAAAAGATAATAGGGTAAATATTTTTATTAATGAAGAATTTGCCTTTGGTTGCAGTAGTGAGCTTATATATTATCACAATTTATTTAAGGGGAAAGAGATAAATGTTGAAGAACTTGAGAAAGTAATTGGAGAGGACAATTATCTTACAGGAAAAACTAAAGCTTTAAAGTATTTAGAAACGTCTATAAGAAGCGAGCATCAAATAAGAGAATACCTGGAAAAGCGTGAGTATGATGAAGAAAGCATAGACAGAGTTATTAAATTCTTAAAAGAATATAAATTTATCGACGATGAATATTATGCTAAAGCGTTTGTAACACAAAACATTAGAAGTCAGGGAAAAAATAATATTAAATATAAACTTTTACAAAGGAGAATATCTGAGGATATTATTGTTAAGACTTTAGATGATATTCCTAGTGAAGATGAGGAAGCCACAGCTTTAAAGCTAGGTCAAAAGAGAGCGGCAATCCTTTGTAAAAATGAAAGTGATATAAGAAAGATAAAAAATAAGTTGAATAGTTTTCTTCTTTCTAAAGGGTATAGCTACGATACTATAAAATCAGTTATAGAAAAAGTAGAAATTAAGCCTATTATAAATGAAGAAAAGG
>DALZNT010000194.1:0-3719 GCA_032005505.1 Clostridium sp.
GGCTATGGAAGAAAAGGTACAGGAACAGAACTAAATTAAAGAATGCAAAGCTAGGGGATGTTGAAGCCTTTGAATCTAAAAGAAATATACATAAAGACAAGTTAAAGAATAAAAAGAGGCTGTTGTAGAATAATTAAAAAATCATTTTACAATAGCCTTTTTCTTATATCAATATCTATAGCTTATTATTCAGCTAATTTATAAGGATGACGGTTTAATCCATCCCATATAGCTGATACTAATTTTCCAGTTCTTAAAGTTGCGCCTGTAACGGTATCAACATCTTTTACTATGTCAGCGGGCGTATAGAGCATGTTTATATCAGCAATAGATTTTCCTATAAGGGCATCGGCTGCTTGTTGATATTGTTCTCTAACTGCTTTAAGGACTCCAGTTGCAGCTTCATCTAGGTAGTTTCCACCTTTATAAGATAGTGCACGATATTTAATGGATTCAAATTTTGAGTCTTTAAGAACAAATTCTACAGATATTTGGTTAACGTCATTATCTACATAGGATCCTCTGTAGGTTCCATCTTCATATTTGTAATCAGTTAAAGTAGGGGAGTTAGCAACTCCTACATCTGTACCATTTGTACCCGTGTTAGGTGTTTCAGTAGCGGCACCATTAGTTGTAGTACCATTAGTTGTAGTGCCAGCTGAGCCTTTATCATTAGTTTCTGAACTACTACAAGCGGTCATAGCACACATTGCTGTTAATAGAAGAATTAAAGCTATATTTTTAGATTTCATATTTAACCTCCTTATCTTTTGTAAATCAAATTATTATTTAAATAAATTCGTATCATAAGTATTTTGTGTAATTAAACTTTTTATATTCTAAAAAAATAAGGTGTAGCTCATGCTACACCTGAAACTTTTTGTAGTAAAACCATAAAGAATATAATCCAGGAATTAATATCCAAGTTATGATTCCTACACCTGCTATATATTGTGATTTGAAGAAGAAGGAAGCTATAATCATTAAAATTCCTAGTGGAAAAGAAATGTAACCAAGAATTCTGTGAGCTAGTCTCCATGTATCTTCATCTCTAATTGTCCAAGGCAGTCTTAATCCCATATATCTGTTGAAAGGAATCTTAGGAGATATATTTCCAAATACCATTATAAAGATAGCAAGACCAATTATAATAATCTTATCTGAAATGTTTTTAGGGACAGTTATAATAGGTGAAAAAATATAGTAGGTTCCAAGTAAAACTATCACTCCTAGAATTAGTCTATTTATGGATCTCATAGTTCTAACCTTAGGATTATCTTCGGAAAGCTTAGTTACCTTTGTCATATTTTTATCTAAAACTACAAGGGCAAAAATCATTAATCCCATAACTATTGCTTTTGAGGTTCTAGCTTCAGGTAAAAATATACCTAGTAATATAATCGCTATGCTTGATATTAAGAAGAATATTCTAAGGAAATCAAATTTATTAGTTTTCATTATTACTTCCTCCGTTATTAATTAGATTTAGGAATCCACCGAGAGCTTGCTGCAGCACTGTAGTATTTATGGAATAGATAACATATTGTCCTTTTTTCTCAGAGGTAACCAGTTCAGCATCTCTTAAAATATCTAAGTGTTTTGAAATTGAAGGTTTTGACATGTTAAATTTATCTGCAATTTCTCCAGCACTCATGTCGCCCTTGGAGAGCAGACTAAGGATTTCACGCCTAGTGCCATCACTTATGGCTTTAAAGACTTTACTCAAAATAATTCTCCTTCCTTTTGTTTGTTTACTGTGAAGTTAAGTTAGAAAGATCAAATTTAGAATTATAGTAAGCACATTCATTATCGATAAAAATATAGCTATACCAGTGTATTGATTTTTTCTATAGCCAACTGGTTTTGAGCCAAAGTAGCATAATAATGCTATAACTAAAAAGGATACTGTTAGATAAATTAACTTTGGTGCAGAGTTCGAAACTCCACCGCCATTCACCTGAATACCTACTTGGCCAGGTAAAAAGAAATAAGCTACAGAATTTAAGATTAAGGTGATAGCACAAATGCTTAGTTGTAAAACGTTAGACTTGTTAATTTTGGACACTTTATTATCCATGATTAAACCCCCTTTACTAAACATATTTTTATTATGTATTTAGCTAATTAGTTAAATAACTATATTTCTAATATATACCTAAAATAAAAGATTTGCAACCGGGTTGCAAATCTTTTATAAGAAAGTTTATGTAGTTTTTTATATTCTAAATATATAAATTAAGGAGAGTATGAACTTGGCATAGTATTAGTCATTATCATCTAGTATATCGAGAATTTGCTCATATTGAGCGTGAGTGATGATATTATTATCGTACAGGTATTCTAACAAATCTTTATCAGTGTAGGGTATTTCAGTAGTGCTATTAACTTCAAAATCACTGATATGTTTATGGATATCTAAGATTACATCTCTAGTAAAATGGCCTTGACCACTAAGGGTTAACATAGCTTCAACTAACTCATCATAATTTGAGTGATATTCTCTAGCTATGGTGTTTTTTTCACTTTGATTCATGGCAGGAAGTTCATCAAATACTGATTTTTTAGACACATGGTAATCTCCCGTTAAAAAAGTAGGTGATTCCGCTGACTTTTTAATAGAAGACTTAGTAATTGTATCTAAAGATTTAGCAAGGGCTGGAAGGCTAAATAGGACACATAGCAAAATTCCCATAAATATAATGTCTATATATTTTCTTTTCATAATGATTCCTCCATTCCAACTTTATAGTATTAGTATTTGCAAATATGTATTAGGTTATTTATAAAAGGAAAATAAAGATTAGATATAAGTAAAACTATTCATGGGAAAACGTGGCTTTGTGTAAAAATAAGATTGTGGTTACAATTAACATTTAATAGTAGAGGTTATGGGAAGTCTAAAGATTAGAGGGTTGAATAAAAAATTCAACTAAAATAGAGGTCACTATAGGTTAGCGGCCTCTGTTAATTTACATGAATAAATTAATTTTTCTAAGTTAGATTAAGCAATACATGATTATAATTACTATATAATTATGTTATGACATCAATTAAAATCAGTCATATACCTATAACTTACTATGTTAGGTCTTAGATTTCTATTAGCAATCATCTTCACAGTCATCTGAACTTTCGTGATCATGATGCTTATGGTCTTTATCGTGGTGTTTTTCATGATGTTCATGATGTTTTTTCTTGTCTTTATCATGATGTTCCTTATGGTCTTTGTGTTCTTTATAATCCTTGTCATGGTGCTCCTCGTGATGTTTTTCGGATTTCTTATGTTCTTTTTTATGTTTATGTTGCTCTTTAGAAGGTGCCTGCTCTTCGCATTCTTCAGGAGCTTGTTTTTGTTCCTTTTGTTTCTCATAGCCTTTAGATGGTTTCTGCTCTTCTTTAGGCTTTGGAATTTGTTTAATTTCGTACTCTTCGATTTCTATTTTGCTCTTTTGAAAAAATTTAAAAGGAACTTTTTTTTCTTTCATTTCAGGAGCTTTCTTTTCTTCAACTTTAGGTTGAGCTTTCTTTTCTTCCATCTTAGGCTGAACTTTCTTTTCTTCCATCTTAGGCTGAACTATTTTCTCTTCCTTTTGCTCTATACCTTTAGAAGGCATTTGTTCCTTAATTTCAGGAGCTTTCTTTTCTTCCATCTTAGGTTGAACTTTTTTCTCTTCCTTTTGCTCTATACCTTTAGAAGGCATTTGTTCCTTAATTTCAGG
>DALZNT010000194.1:3819-3971 GCA_032005505.1 Clostridium sp.
GGTTGAACTTTTTTCTCTTCCTTTTGCTCTATACCTTTAGAAGGCATTTGTTCCTCAATTTTAGGAGCTTTCTTTTCTTCCATCTTAGGTTGAACTATTTTCTCTTCCTTTTGCTCTATACCTTTAGAAGGCATTTGTTCCTTAATTTCAGG
>DALZNT010000195.1:0-3927 GCA_032005505.1 Clostridium sp.
TTTACCAGGTACCATTACTTTAATAAGAAAAGGTATAGTTACTATTGTAATCATAGGAAGTATAAGTAGGTAAGACCAATGAATATAATGTGCTATTATTCCCCCTATTGAAGGACCTAACCCTTCACCTAAAGCTACAATTGATCCTATAAAACCAAAGGCTTTGCCTTGTTTTTTTCTTGTAATATTTCTAGCTACAACCACCATAATCAGTGAAGGGAATGCAGCAGATCCTACTCCTTGTACTAACCTACCAAAAATCAAAATAAAAAAGTGATTGTGACCAATAAAAGCAATCAATGAACCAAGACAGCTCAAACTAATACCAATAATTAACAATTTTTTTATATTTATATAATCAGATAATTTTCCATATACTGCTGTTCCTATCGAAAAAGTTAACATATATGCAGTGTTTACCCAGTTTGTAATTCCAGGAGTAGTATTAAAATGATTTGCAATATCAGGTAAAGAAACATTTAAAACCATTTCATTTAATACACTAAAAAATGAAAGAATACAAAGCCAAAATAAAACGCTATAAAACAAACCTTTAAATTTTTTATATAAACTAAACAATTTTACCTCTTTACTTGAGGTGACTAAAGTTTATAGGGGTAAATTATTCTTTCACCTCATATAAATTCCCCAAATTTTTAAATAGACACTTCATAAAAAAATCCTCCTAAATTAGAATAGTTTAAATATATCATTTTTGTTCAGTAATATTAATATGTACACTATTTCCAAAATTTAAATTCATGTTGCCAAAAATCGATTTGTTTTTGCAATTGTTTTTCGTTCGCTTTTAAAGTCGATTTCATTAAGTCCGTTAAATCGACTGGCGAAATTTCTTTTATCAAATTCTTATATTTTGTTCTAGAATTTCTGTGAAGCTTTCTCCATTCTTCTTCATCACTCAATAACATAAAAACTATTGCTCTATCCGCAGTGCGTTGGATAGTTTTCCAATCTGGTTGCAAGATATGTAAATCACTAAAGCAATCATTCCAGTAATCCACCATATCTCTTTTAAGTTCGATTTCTACACGCCATAAATGTTCAGACATAACTTCAGCATCTGCATTATCTTTACGTTCTTGCTTTTTATTATAAATTCTAATAAATCTATTACTATCTCTCACGCCAAAATATTTTGTTTCTGGCTTACCATTACGACCATAAAAAATAGTTTTCTTAACTGCTTTATCAGACATTGCATAGTAGTCACTCAAATCATCTTCAAAATCAAAGGCTAAATCTAATCTTGTAAAACCGTCATCTTCCATGTAGCTTATTATATTTTGTTTTAACCAAATCATTTCATCTCGTGTAAGTTTGTTTGGATTAAATTCAATACGCATATTACGTCTATCCCAACTATCTGCTTTCACTTTGTCATATTCAATATAAACTTTTTCTTGAAGTGCTTTAGCTTTAAACTTTGTTTGAAGAATATCCCAAAGTCTTATTTGGGGCTCTACACTCATAAATTTAGAAAGGGCTTGAGCGTTGTCTCGGTTGAGATTTCCAACGATCGTCATTGCATCAAAACTTAATTTTGGATCAGATATGCACACAGTATGTGCGTCCAACCGGCTATTAGAGTAGCCGGTTTTAGAAAAATTGTCTAAATCGTGATTTTCCAAATGATTTGAATGATTTGCATGATTGTTTTTATACATAAAAAATCGACTCCTTAATCTCAATTTCGTTTAAGGAATCGCTCACCCAAATATATATCTTGATGTATATTTAAATATCGTTTAATATCAAAATATACAAAAACATAAAAACATCGACTGTTTTATATTTTGGCTAGTCGTTCACGTAAACTTTGGTCGGTTTGGGGTGGACGACTTCTTTTTTTTATTTTGTTATTAATATAACACTATCAAAAGACTTGGTCTAATCAGATCAAGTCTTTTTTTATTTAAGCATTTGTATTATCTGGTAAACAGTTAAAACTACTAAAACACCAAGTACATACTTACTTGTTATAAAATTCTCAAAGGCTTCTCTGAATTTCATTTCTTCAACTCCTTTTATTGCTTTATTCCAATTTCCTTATTGGTCGGAACCTACAGGGCTTTATGTGTTGTTGAGTTGGTACTTTCTTGGGATTAATCCCAATTCAAGTCCAACCAACTCGCTAACAAGTTAGCTAACACATAGCCCATTCCAACCAATAAGTTTTCTCGGCATAAATGCATGTTCTATAAGTGCATACCTCTATCTCGTTTTTGATTCTTTTGTTGTTCTTGTTGCTGTTCCTGTTCTGAATATAATTCTGGATTCATTTTTTTATCTAAGTTTCCTGCTAAACCATTTAGTTTTGGTTCATCTTCTGTTAACTTATTAACTCTTTCCGCAAAGGTATTTCTTCCTAAAACTCGTTCTAACTCTTTTAGTAAGATTTTTAAAAGCTTTAACGCTATTTCTATATTCTCTTTAAGTGGCTTTGCATTTTCGTAAAGTTGGTTAAAATTATCGTCTGCGTTTTCAATACGCTCAACTGCTTTATTTAATAAATCATCTTTCTCTCGTATTTCCTTATCTTTATCATCTAAGGCTCTACCAGACTTTATATACTCGTAATCTTCCGAAATATCTTGAGCAGCTTTTATCTGTTTCTGAAATTCATTGAAATCTTTTTGGCTTATTACAACATTTCCAGTTTCTTGTATTTCTTTGCTAAATAAACCACCTACTTTTTCAGTTTCTTGCTCATACGGAACATTTATAGGCTTTTTAAGCGTATTTAACGATTTTTGGTACTCTTGCATTAATTTATCGTTCTTTTGCTTTATATGGTCTGTTTTTTGGCTCTCACGTTCATATTCTTGCTTATGATATTCTGTTTTTTGTTTATACTGACTTATTTGCTCATGTTTAGCATTTGTTACTTGTCTTGATTGCCCACGTTCTAAATCATATCCTCGTTGTTTAACATGCTCATTAAATCTATCTTGAAACGCTGTTAAAGCTTTTTTATTACCTACAACTTCTTTAGCACTTAAACGACCATCATCAGTTATTGGAACAACGCCATAATGCATATGTGGTGTTTTTTCGTCCATGTGAACTGTTGCATATAATAAATTATCTTTACCGTATTCTTGTTCTAAAAACTCTTTAGCATATTCAAAAAACTGCTTTGTATCTTCTGGCGTTTGATTATCAAAGAAATCATTGTCTGATGTAATTAAACCATCAATGTGTTTAATCGCGTCTGTTCTAATTTTTCTTTTGCCTGTATAATTCTGTTCGATTTTTTCATCAATCAAGTTATTAAAATTCTGTTTATTAGCATTTACCAAATCATAATTTAAGTAAGTTTTACTATGGTCTATATCTTCATTTTCATAATTATTATTTTCTCTTTGAACATGTTTTTGTATGCCCGTTGTATTTGTTCCAGATTTAACTTTTGAAACTCTAACAATGGAATAAGACATATAAAAATCACTCCTAAGCACAAAGGTTTCATGTGTATTTAATAGTTTAAGTCTAACACACTAGACTTATTTTTAATAAGTCGTTAATACGTGTGCTCTGCGAGGCTTAAACCTGTTTTTGCTAACGCAAAAAATGAGTGGCAAAATGCTAGCCACTCATAGTTCTAAACCAAAATATAATATAACTATTCAAACTGCTTTTCAGAACGTTTAAATACAATAATCGTCAAAAGACAACATAAAATAATAAGGATAGCCATGGCTACAAGAATATTACTATACACTCCAGAAGAATAATTTATAAATTCCAGAACTAGTTTACGATTAATCAATTGTAGTGACAATAAACCTCCTACAATTGCTATACCTGTTCCCTCTGATAAAAAACTTGTGAAATTTAGCAAACTCATTCCAGAAGCAACTTCTTCTTCAGAAAGACTACTTGATACTATTTTTGATATAACTGTTT
>DALZNT010000196.1:0-3915 GCA_032005505.1 Clostridium sp.
ATAGCATTTCAAATGAAAAAGCAAATTTAATTGGTGATATATTACATAGTTATTTGCATGGTGAATTGTGTAAGTGGATTAATAATAGAAGTTTTATAAGTAGAAGGGAGGAAACGAAAACAAAGATTCTTTCGAATCTAAAACACCTATATAAACTACTAACTCAATAGTGTTAGATTTAAAAAATTAATTAATACAAAATGCTCCTACTGCATTTTAAAAAGTTTAAGGGAGGTGTTTAGAAGTGTTAGGAAAGTTAATTTCAAGAATTTGTCCAATCTTTATGGTTCCTGAAAATAACCCAGTTAATGAAGAAAAGTACTTAGGTGATAAAAAGAATAATCCTTCAATTTATGAGATAGATAATAATAGATATATTTATCCGCTAATTAAGTTTAAAGATGAGCAAGTGATAATTGAGAAGCTTTGCTTAATTGATTTTGAGGGAGATGCTACTTATAAAGCTATAGAATTGCAGCAAGTGAAACAAGAAAATTTCATACATTACATTGTACTTATGGGAAGGCAGGATGGTGAATCAGATATTTACTATACAAAGGGACTGAAAATTGATGGGGATAGGTATAAATCATTACTAAATAAAGTAACTTTACAGGAAGTTGATTTCATGAAGGTGCAGTTTGATGTAACTGAAAAAGGTATAGATGTACATCTATCTTTAAGGGATAGGGAAAAGAGAAGTGTAGAGTTTAAAATAAAAGAGAGTAAGAATAAACTAGATAGTTTTGGACTTATAGCACCGGTAGGTAGTATGAGTGAGAGCCCAGATAAATTTCCTATCATATATTTAAAAAAATTTAATATGGTGGAGCAAAAGCACACCGATATATTTGTAAAGATAGATGGAAAAAGTCTAAAGCCTATTAAACTTTTTCCCTTGTGTAATTTTAAAAGGGTTTATTTGGCTAGGTATTGTTATCTTAATAATATTAAAGAGTTGAATAATGATTATACAGGTGTCATTGAACCTATAGAAGTTACTAAGGATATAGATGAAATAAAGGTAGATAATTGTATTTACTCAATTAACATTAACAATGGGTATAATGAAATAAAGTGCGTAAAAAGAATTGACTGCAATAGTGAAATGAAAATATCTTTTTCCCCACCTATACCGGACATTATTTCATTAAAGGATAATACAGAAGTACTAGGACATTTTTCAATATCTGTTGATGAGGTTAAGGGTATTATGGGGGGCGTTTATTCGGTAAAGAAAAATAATGATTCGATTAACCTTCAAATTAACCCTGAAAAGGGTTGGCAACCAATGCCTGGAAAGCTGTGGATGCAAACTTACTTATGGAATTGTGATATAAAAATTGTAGAGGATATATTACAAGTAAAATCAAAGTGGAGCCGTACAAAATAGTTTAAAATAAGTGAGTGGCAGCCATATGAGTTCATATGGCTAGCAGTTATACTTTAAGCCTATGTTATTTTTAGTAACAACTAAAAAAGTCTACGTTATACCCGTTACGGAGAACTGTATCATAAATAAGTTGATAGTTTGTTTTGACATTTAATACGATACAGTGTATTGATTATCTAATTGAAAATTGAATTTTTAGTCTTGACTCTCCTCGTACAGGAGAAAATATTCTCTAAATATAGGAAATATTTTCAAAAGCAAGAGGAGGGAAAAATATGAGAAATATAATTTTGGTGGAAAATCTTAAAAGAGTTACAAGTCTAAAGTAGTAGTAGATGACCTTTGTTTTAGTGTTGAAAAGGGAGAGTTTTTTGGTTTGTTAGGTCACAATGAAGCAGGAAAATCAACAACTATAGATTGTATTTTAGGCTTAAAAAGCTTTGAAAGTGGAACAGTAAGAATCCTGGATATGAATCCAAAGAAATCAAGAAAAGAATTATTTGAAAGAATAGGAGTTCAACTTCAATCATCATCATATCAAGATAAAATAAAGGTTTATGAGCTCTGTGAAGAAATATCTGTTTTATAAAATGAAGTAGATAATTATAAAAGGTTACTGAAGGAATTTTCATTAGAAAAAATGAAGAATAATTATGTAGCAACATTATCAGGAGGAGAAAAACCGAAACTAGCAATATTACTAGCTTTAATTCCAAAGCCATAAGTATTTTTCTTAGATGAATAAGCTTATAATATTTTGAAAATTAAGAGGCAAATACAAATCGTTATTCATTAGTTAATAAATATTATTAGTTAATAAAAAATATTAGTTGACAATAAACAATATTTAAGTTAGTATATAAGTATAGTAATTAGAGAAAAAAGTAAAGTTTAAGGAGAAATGATTATGAAAAAGTTATTTAAATGTACTATCTGTGGCTATATCGCTGAAGGAATTGAAGCACCAGAAGTTTGTCCAAAATGTAATTTAGGAAAAGAAAAGTTTGTTGAACTTAGCGGTGAAGACGCTGAAAAAATTTATGCTTCAGATAGAACTAACAGCATCCATGCGGAAATCATTTTATTAGCAGAAAAGATTGCTAAACTTTCAGAAGAAGGTATAGAAATAAACCTTGATCCAAAATGTGTAAATGGATTTGAAAAAGCAAAAAATGAAGCTTGGGTTATAAAGCAAAGATGTAAAGCAGAACTTGCAGGACATATGGCTAACGGTAAGTGGTAAAATTATAAAAGGGTTGTATATTGTAATCTCACAATATACAACCCTTTTCTTTATTAGTTTATATAACTTAAATCAAAATAATGAATATTGAGATTGCTATTAATAGAAATTATAATATTGATATATAGATTTAATTATAGTAATAGAAAAATATCACTATTTAGCAGATGAATAAATTAGAATTTGAGGTGAAATGCTATGGACAAATATACAAAAGAAGAATTGGGAGAAGCGCTACGAGTTGTATCTTCAACTATCAGTAATTGTGAAAAAGCACAGCTAAAATTTGCGGAGGGTACCTCTCAGCACACACTCCT
Source organism: Clostridium sp. (assembly GCA_032005505.1). Taxonomy (GTDB): domain Bacteria; phylum Bacillota; class Clostridia; order Clostridiales; family Clostridiaceae; genus Clostridium_J. The sequence continues at coordinate 2,954 of DALZNT010000196.1, forward strand.
TAAGAACAGGATAAAAGCGCTGTATATTTCAAAATCATTAATAACAGATGAAAATGTTATGGACAAATATACAAAAGAAGAATTGATAGAAGCACTACGCCCTGTATCTTCAGTTATCAGCAAATGTGAAAAAGCACAGCTAAAATTTGCGGAGGGTACCTCTCATCACACCCGCTTGAAGAATATAATAAAAGCGATGTATATTTCAAAATCATTAATAACAGATGAAATTAGTAAAAGAGGTTAGTTTCCAGTTTCGGTGAGATTATGAGTATAACGCGAAGCCAGACAAATTTCAATTTGTAGGGTAGATTAATTTAATATTAGGATCTGTTTTAAATCAATGTTGATATATGAGTATAGTAAAAGGAAAAGGAAATATGAAAAGAATTGTCTGAAGAAAAATAACTAGTTCTACACAGTAAATGGTATAATATGTAAAGGTGGTTTAGTTATTTATAATGTCTTATCATTTACTATTTGCAGATATAAATGTGAAATAATTGCAATGCAAGTGTTGTAAATATTAGCTAGGTATTGTTTACTATAAATCTATATGAAGGAAGATACTTTAAAAGTTGAGCTATTTGGTAGAGGGATGGCTTGGCTAGATACAGGTACTCATAGTCAATGCTGCAAGTTTCAAATTTTGTTGAAACTATTCAAAATACCCAAGGAACATATATTGCATGCCTAGAGGAAGTAGCCTATAGAAAAGGCTGGATTTATTGGTGCTAATTTTATTATAAAGAATACTATTTTGAAATGTATAAATAAAAGTAAGACCAGCTAATTATAGTCAAGTAAAAGTTGAAAAAGTTATTTCTTTAAAAATGGGTATAACAAAAAGACCATTTTAAAACACGAATGGTTACAAAATATGGGATATTAAGCAGCGTCAGCTAAAGCTTTGTTTTCTAGAAACATTTGTTTATGAATCCTGGGGTCTCTTAGTTCAAACG
>DALZNT010000197.1:0-3897 GCA_032005505.1 Clostridium sp.
TTAAAAAAAGCCTCCTCCTAAGAACACTCAAAACTTTTAAAGTAAAAAGATCTGGACCACAGTACGACAAAAATAGATATATGTCATTTAAAGATACCAGGCTCATTCTACAATTATCAGAAACATACTTTGATAAATTACTTCAGGAAAAGACCCTCGTTCCTGCCAAAAATATTGGTCGCGCCTTATTTTTTGATATAGAGCTAGTCCAGAACTTGATAACATTACAGAAACGTGAGTACCATCGTTTAAGTGAAGATTATATGACTTTGCCTCAAATTTTACTGGAGTTTCCTAATCTTAATTCTAACAACTTGCCTACTACAAAGAAAATCAGAAAAATTGATTTGCCTGTGCTTCTTTCTACTATATTCAAAAAAGAAAACGATCAGTTCGCTCTAGGCAAGTATTTATACTTGAAAGATGATGTACGAAAATATCACGAATTCTTTTCTGCTAAAAGTGCAATACAATCTGAAGCGATTCATACTGATCCCTTTAGTGAGTATACTCGGCGATTGGAAATCAAGAAAATAACGTTCACTAGTCAATGTATCGTTACTCAAGTACTATGGAACGAATATGCAGCTGAGTTTCTCCGCTCCCGGCAAGGCCGGGCATACAATGTTATAGGTGAAATATGGTGCTTAGTCCGTGTTGCAGAGGCACTAACACATCTATTAGATAAAGAAATCTTTAAATTTTCTGCTAAGGAATTGAACTTGATTCTACTGAATAATAATCGAATTGGGAGAAGAGCACGTGAAGAAATCTATCAATTCCTCCTCTTCGTTCATAAAGTTTTAATGTTAAAGCAATCAAAAAGTCCTTTCAAACCTGAAGCTTTAATAAATCCACGTAAACTTCATCGTAAAAAAAGAGAAAAGAAAATTTACAACTTTTTCGAGTATGAATCTTTCTTTAAATATGTTACGAATCTGAATATTCACAAAAGATTAGCGACTACAGCAGCAGTCAAACTTATCGAGAAGAGTAATACAAAACAATATCATGGTTACGATTCAATTTGGCTTTATATGCTGATACATCTAAATAATGCATGGAGACATAGCGATTGTCAGATTATTCCGAGAATTAGTTTGGAAGGTACCAAAATTGAGAGCTTACAGTGGATTTATGAAAATGAATTATGTGACGAGGATGTCAAAAAGATTATTTTCAGATTGAAGTGTTCATCTATGATTGTTTCAAAAACTCATATGGACAGAAATTTCTTTTGCGCCTCCGATGTTGAACGCCCTTTAGCTACCGCTGTAGCGATATGTGAATTGAGAACTGCAATATTCAACAACCATTCCGAAACAATCATATCGGGGATATGTAATCAGACTGGGAAAATGCTCAAGCGTAAATCTTTATTATCTTTCTTCCAAAATTACTGTGATAAAGAAACTTTTTCTTTTTCTAATAGAGCTATGAACAGGACTGTAATCAGCTTAGTTCAATGCGTCCAAGCTTTCTATGGTGCGACCAACGATACAGAATACCTCCGAATTCTACGAAGTCACGTAGATATCGAATCTACTGATATTTATAATCAAATTCCTCAAGAACGTATGGACATGATTGCCTTACAATTATTCGACAGAGACATGTTTGGTCATATACCTAATGTTATTTCGAAGTTGTTATTTGGACAGCCACATTCAGAGTCTATTCAGACCAATCGCATTAGAGAGATAAAAGAGAAAGTTGGAGACATTTACAAATTAGAAGAAATATCTAGTTTTTTGAATACTATACATGATTTTAATATAAAAGCATCAAAGAATTTTATAAAAGAAAATACAGAATATAAGGATATTGTTGAGAACATAATTAAAGAAATGTCTCAAGACGAAATCCAATCAATATATCAGAAAATCTTAACTCGCCAATTACCAGGTAAAGAAGAACACTATCAGTGCCTCGTTTCTGAGTCTCTATGTAAATTCCCTGGAAGAAATTGTGGTGAATGTCCGCTTTCTATTCCTCATTTTTATGCAATTTCTTCTCTAATTGAACGTATTTTTAGAAAAATACATTCAATTAAGATTTCCATGTCAGACCAATTACCTGAAGCTGAATTAACACGTATGGCAAATTGGCTTCAACTCGATTTGGAATTATTGGTTTATGCGCAAGTTAAATATGGAAAAGAAGAAGTTTCGCTGTTCGCTACCGGCTTAAATAAACAATTACAAGAAATCGGGTATCTATATGCTTATCAAACACTAAAAAACTAATGAGGTAAAAATATGAATCTAACTAAGCTTGCTGCTATCCAGACTGTAAATATTAATATTGATCTTGAAACATCAGATGTATTTAATCACCATAATTCAATTAAAGGAGCTATATTTCTAATAGATCAATTAAATAAGCGTTTTTCTCAGGAAAATAGAATGCATAAGTTGATAGAGTTCTCGGATGACTACTGGAGCTTGTATAACCCTATTCAAGGTTGTTTAGAAGATATTGATTTTTCCTTTTCGTCTGAATTAATTTTTAACAAACACATTACAATAGAGGAATTAAAAATCACGTTGAAATGTTGGGTGCTCGATCGTCTTATTCATGATAATCTAACAGCCTCCACCGTGCAGACTTACTTTTCGCATGTTAAAGATTCTATAGTACGCACACATATTTTTCTTAGTAATCAGATTGAATCATATACTGATTATATTAATGATTTAACACTGGCAGACGGTCCAAAACATCAAATTATATCTTCTGTGCTCAATTTTCTTTCTTTTTACCCTTATATCCCTTCAGTTGAAGATTATACGAACTCACTACACAAAATATTGAATAATTTGAAACCACAGAACAAATCTAGAGTTATTCCGAGTGGAAAAGATATTATTAGGTTTTCAATTATTCTAGAGGATTATTTCAAGGTAACCGACGTCACACAAAAAGATTACCTACACTACTTTCCATTACTATTATGGTGGAGAATAACTACAATTATTCCATTAAGACCATTTGAGTTTTGTGCGATTTCCCCTGATTGTTTTGTTTATGAAGATAATAAAACCTACCTTAAACTTCCAAGACTTAAAGGAGATCGCCCTCGAAACAGAAACTTAAGACGCAAACAAATAATTGATAGGATATTAATACCTAATGAAATAGAGAATTTAATTCAAAAGTATAAAGAGTTAATAAGCAGGTTTAACCATACGAGTAATACTACTTTAATTTCAAGAGAAGTATATGAATCAACTTTACCTTCTAATGGTAAGCATATAGCAAGGAAAAGATTAAACGATTCTTTCCTGAGTCCCGATCTGGGTGCATTACTTCTAAGATTTTATTCTAATATAATTCATAAGAATTATGGGTTCAGCTCGACTAATCTCCCACCCGTTGGAAAAAAAACTATGAAACATGACTACTCTGAAAAAGATACAGACCTTATAAGGGTTAGACCGATTGATACCCGACATATTGCATTTATTAACATGCTGAATCAAGGTTGGAGTAAGCCTGAAATAGCTCGATTTGGCGGACATTTACTTCTGGAGACTCAAGCCAATTATCAGAACCATCAAGAATACTGGATAGAAATTGAAACGCGCAAGTTGATGCAACATTTCAAGCTAGGAATGAAAATTTCACAGATAAAAACTAATGATGAAGTCATGGACGACAGCTTCATATTATCAACCCGGTTTGACTCAGCAATGAAGAAAAAATTTATACTACGACCGCCTATTACGACGGTAAGGAAAAAGCTTAAGTTTGGTTTTTGTACTGATCCGGATCAGCGTTGTAAAACACATTGTTTTCATTGTGATTACTGGAGACTTAGTATGGATGAGATCAATAATAATTCACAAGAAATTAAAGCTTTTATATCTGAAAGTGATCATACTCTCACTGGTTTGT
>DALZNT010000198.1:0-3877 GCA_032005505.1 Clostridium sp.
TATGCAAAATTCGAGGCTCATGCCGAAGCGTTGTGCTTTGATTCAGGAGCATTCAGTAGTGGAAGGTTATGGTATTTCGAGCCAAAAACCTTTATTAGACACTTCCGGAAGTGTGGTTGGCTTGATTGTCAAGTAATTGAAACGGTAATGGCAGCGAATACCAGTAAGAAAAATAAAAATGCACTTGATAACATCAAAAACACTACGTCAGAGTACTATTTAGATATAAATAAAATAATGCGGAAGTATAATTTTTCTGATGCAAATAGAATTTGTCATTTTTTAGGGCAAGGGGCGGTAGAGTCAGGATATTTATTGTCTATGCAAGAGTCCAGCCAGCAGCAGGTTGTGGTAGATGGTGTTCAGAAAGGTGGTAAAATCATAGAGGCCTCAACATATAATGAAACAACGGAGCTTGGTCACTGGTATGGGGCACTGGAAACCGAGAAAGATAGTTACTTTTTTGGGAAGAAATATAATTCACGTGGTGGGTATATTACCGGTTCCTATAGTTGGATAAATGGTAATTGCGGAGATGTAGATGCTCAGAAATTTAGAGGCAGAGGATTTAAAATGTTAACTGGCCTTGATACATATTCAGGTTATTGGGTATATAGAGGTTGGATATCAAAAAATGATTTCGATAAGTATTGGTGGGATGATCCAGAGTACAAAAAGAAAAATAATACTGGTATGAAAAAGCGACCTCCAAATATAGTTGCACCTCAAAAGGTAACAGAAAGCGCATACAACTGCATAGATACCGGTGGTTTTTTTATAGCATGCTTTAAAGCTAAAGTACTTAAAATTATGGATGAAGACAAATTTGGTAAATCTGATGATGACAGCATTATTTTGAAGGTAACTAAGAGCATAAATGGTGCAGATAAAGGGATAGCAGAAAGAAAAAAAGCCACTAAAAAAGCGAAAGAGGTGATTGATGATGATGTTTAAAACTAATTCTTTTTTGTTTATGATACTTGGCTCTATGACCTTTAGTTCATGGGGGGGATATTACAACACCATTGAAGTTGATGGCGTAAGCGTAAATTTTGATAAAAATAAAGCTGGTTATGTCAGCATTCATGATAAAAAATCAAATGCGTATTATTCCTGTAAAATAGATAACTGGAATGATTCGCTACTCTCTGGAGCGGGAGGTATCTCTTTAACTAGTGATCAGGTAGGAGTGCTTATAGCATCAGGTAATAAATATTTGTATGTTAATGATATTGTAAATTGTAAAGGAAAGCCTATCAGCATTCATTCTATTCCATACTTTGATGAAGAAATTGCTTCCATCATAGATGTGAACTTTGAAAAAAAATTAGTTCTGGCATTAGTTGTGGTTGATGCTCACCTTAGATCATATCAAGCTATCGTTTCCAGGTTTAACGGAACTAAAAATCTATTGTCAGGAAAAGGTTTTTGGAGTGATTCCAAAAATGAACCGGATGATGACAGCTTGTTTTACCCCGGAGATACCATATATATTGGGAAAATATCTATTAATGGAAAATACGTTGCACCAAATGACTTGGATTGTACTGTGGATTCATTTCCTGGTGTATGGGATATTGAAAATAGAATGAAAATTTCATTCCTGGAAGATAAAGATGATGCGGTTATTGACCGTAAATGCAAAGAACTTTTTTCAGGTGAGAAAACACTGAATGAGCCAGGTGGAAAGTTCATTAATACGAAATGAAATTTTTCAATTATTTTCTTGCTGTCAGTTCATTAATTTTCTTGTGAGTCGCCAGTTATTTATTTAAAGTAAAGCTGGAGTTTAAAATGGTTCAAACGAAAGCTATATTATTGTTGGGTTTCGCTATTGATATTTTTTTAATTTCATTTTGCGTAATGGCAAGTAATCAGAATGTGTCATCCGCAGTCAAAAGCTATACCTACAAGGATGGAGAACCTTACGGCCTATCACAAGTATATCAAATTGATGCGCCAGATACCGGTTTCCCTCCTTATTATGTTTTCCAGAAGTTAGGCAAAGGGAACGCACATCCATTTATTTTTAATCGCGAAGGACTACCTGGTAAAGATGAGCCATACAGTCGATGTAACGTAGTGCTCAAGGTTAATAATCAATATCTTATACCTAATAGAAATTATAAATCTGGATATGCCGAAGATTATGAACCATGCCTCGGCATCGATAGAATACAAATCATTAAAGGTAGTGAGGATATTAAATGGTATGTAACCGAGGTTTTATATCAGTCGGAAGGTGACAAACCAGATAAAACTCAAGAAATATATTTTTATTCTGGCGGTTTTTTTTGCTTTTCAAAAGAAATTAGCTCAAAGCTAGTCGCGGGCAAAATCACAATAAAAGATCTCGAAAATTTGTTTGTGGATGAGAAATACTCCGAGGAATGTGCTAAATAAAATTCAATAAGGTTGCTAATTGCCATAAAAATTACGTTGATAGATTGAAAGGAACTAAAATTCCCAGGCTTTGTTAATATCCTCTATATTACTGTAGCGACACTGCCGTAAAAAGGAATAATTAGAGTGTCATCATATATTGATGGACTAACAAATGAATCTGATTATTACAACAATTGCCGGTTTTTTTATCTCACTTAATGCATATGCATCAGGCGTTACATTAAATGGGAATGATTTTGTAACCATTGACATTAACAATCATACAAAACATTTAAAGTTTGACACTGTTATCAATGGCTATAGTGTTAAATGTAGCGGTGATAAATTAATTCTTTTGGGTAAGCCGAAAGCAATTAATGAAGGCGACCCACAAGATACAAATGTGATTCTTGTAGATTTGGAACATGGATACAAAAAGATTGAAAGAGGTTTAAGTGAAGGTGTCTTTGGTGTTTATTTTATAAAAGGAGAGTGTTTCGCTTATATTGCAACCAATCAGGGGTTGTTTTTTAATCTTACAAGTGGAAAGTTGAAACCAGTAGGGCCAGAGTTTGATCCTACGGATGATGATAGTTTTGAAGTATGTAAAAAAAATAGCATATGGGAATTTAATAGATATCCTTAGTCTTAACGTGGTTGATAGGTTGATAAAGATGATGGTTATGCCATCAAGGAGTTGGCATGAGGTTTATTAAAGTGCTGGTAATATTGATAGTTTCGGCGTCTTTCTCAGCCTTTCCAGTGCATTCTGCTGTGAAAATTTCTCCCCAGAAAACGGTCATGTATTTCATAAGTGATTATGAGCAGTGGAATGAAGAGGCTACGCAAAATTTAAGTGAAGATACTGGTTTTCAAACAAAAGATGAGTACGTTAAATTACTGAGAGAATATTGCACTCAATCTTCTGGCAGAATTGGCTATGATGTATATGGACAATATTCTCTGCATATTTCTGATGGGAAAAAATACTCAGCACTAAAAAAAAAGACCAAGAGATTATAATCAAAACAGAAGTGTTGTCTAGATTTGGAGAGACAGGCGCTGATATGGATTATTTTGAATACCACCTGGTTTTGGATAAAAATAGATATTTAATTGAAGAAGTATATCAGTTATCAAAATCTGGTAAAAAAACCAAAACATTATAACTTCATGAGTTTGAACCTTAGACGCTCTCTTGCAAAATGTTTGCCGGGGCAGCTGATTTGAGGATTGTTAAGTATAGTGTTTGAAGTTTTATTGTAGTTATTTGGCTGAGAAAAGATATTTTATTCCCTAAAGCATCTTCCTGAATGTTATCCACGGCCAGATTCACCAAAAACATCGCGCTGGATTGCTGTCCTGGTAGCGATGTTGGTCATCAGCGTGATCTTCATGCGTATATCCTGGGCGAATACCGGACAAAAGCGGGGAGTACTACGGGCGCAAAGAAAAGGCTAATAACCCCGAACAATTCCCGAGCATTGCCCTG
>DALZNT010000199.1:0-3814 GCA_032005505.1 Clostridium sp.
CTGCTTCTGTTACAGAAAATATGTAATACTACAATAGTATAATTTATTTAAAATTTATGTTATAATATAGAAGGCTTTTAGCCTTCTATATTTATTTTTTTGGAGGTGTTTTCATGGAAGAACAAGGTATTATAAAGAGAATTGACGGAGATATGGCTAAAGTTGCTTTTGTTAAAAAAGGTGGCTGTGGTGGTGGATGCTCCTCCTGCAAATCAGGATGTCCTAAGGATACAATTTTAATAGATATGAAAAATATCGAGAATGCAACCGTTGGTGAAAAAGTTTTAGTATCAATGGATAGTAAAACCTTTAGCAATATGACCTTCTGGGCTTATGGCTTCCCTACTGCTATAACAGTTATTGCCCTTGCCCTATCACTTTTCATTCTAGGTAAGTTAAATTTAGCTAACTATGAAATCTATTCTATTTTTATTGGACTTATAGCCATGATTGTCTCTTACAAGCTTGGTGGAAAGCTTAATAAGCATACAGATAAATATTCATTTAATATGATAAAAAAACTTAACAGCTTTCAATAATAATTTAAATTTACATATTTAATATTTAAAAATGTGTACTCTAATATGTTACATTAAGTAATACTATTAGAAATCACATTAATTTAGGAGGAATATATATGAACATTGCATCAATGATTGACCACACTATTTTAAAAGCAGATACAACAAAGGAACAAGTTATTCAAATTTGTAAAGAAGCTAAAGAATATAAATTTAAATCAGTATGTGTAAACTCTTGCTATACTGAATTAGTAGCTAAAGAGCTTAAAGATTCTGGGGTACTAGTATGTACTGTTGTAGGTTTCCCTCTTGGAGCTATGGACTCTAAAGCAAAGGCTTTTGAGACAGCTAGATCTATAGAGCTTGGAGCAAATGAAATTGACATGGTTATTAATGTCGGTGCTCTTAAAGATAAGGATTATGACTTAGTAAAAAGCGATATCAAAGAAGTTGTTGAAACTGCTAAAGGAAAAGCTATAGTAAAAGTTATTATAGAAGCATGTCTTTTAACTGATGATGAAAAAGTTAAGGTATGTGAATTATCTCAAGAAGCTGGAGCAGATTTTGTTAAGACTTCTACTGGCTTTAGTACTGGTGGAGCTACACCTGCTGATATTGCATTAATGAGAAAGGTTGTTGGGCCAAACATGGGTGTTAAAGCTTCCGGTGGTGTTCGTACACCTGAAGATGCTGTAGCTATGATTAATGCTGGTGCCAGCAGAATTGGAGCTAGTGCATCTATAGCTATCGTAGAGAACCTAAAGGACTCCTCATCTGACTACTAAAATAAAAATCTAAATAAACATTTTTAAGAAATTATATGATATCATATAATTTCTTTTTTTATTTACTAGTGATTTCCAAAATGTTATAATTTAGTACATTTATATCTACAGGTGTTGGTGCTTCTATTGTAAATATGACACTTTCTCTTGGACTTAATTGGAGAACTATTGCCTTAGTAGGTTTCATAGTTACTGCTCTACTTTCAGTAGCTACTGGAACTTCTTGGGGAACATTTGCAGCTTGTGCCCCTATCTTCTTATGGCTAACCATATTCTTGGAGGAAACATTTTATTAACAGCTGCTTCAATCGCAGGTGGTGCTTGTTTCGGAGATAATATTGGCCTAATTTCTGATACGACAGTTATTAGTTCAGGTATTCAAAAGGTAGAAATTCTATAAAGAGTTAAATCTCAAGCCATTTGGTCTATAGGAGGATTACCTACTCTACTTTGCTTATTCCTGGGGCTTGCATCATCTTTCGTGTTTGGAAATTTTGCTGGAACTGTTGGAAGTTTATCCTCATTCCTTACTCTTACTCAAGACGGCTTCTCGGAAGCTGGATCATGGGTTATTGTAATGATGATGTGTTTTGGTGCCTTTGGTGGGGTAATGTCAAAAATGAATACCTTCGAACCATTATCTAAATTCATATTAAAGATATCTAAAAACGTTAGACAATTAATGTCATGGCTTTTGTAACAGTAGGCTCATTATTAATACTTACTATAACTGGATGGGATAGGTTTATTCCTAAATTTGGTTTACCAAGAGAACCTCAAGTAAAACTTAAAAACAAACTTTAATTAATGAAAATAAAAATTCAGATGTAGAAATATCTGCATAACCAAAAGACTATGTAAGCAATAACTCACATAGTCTTTTTTATTACTGATTACTTAATATCATCCATATTACACACTTTCCTTTAATTCCATCTATTTTTACAATGTTACCTATTTTCCGATTATAAAATATTTTCTGAAAACACTTGCTTTTTACATGAAAACGTTTTAAACTAATAATGTAGAAATAATACATTACATTTAGACCAAATTCTACATACTGAGGAGGATTTTTAATGAATATTGCAAAAGGATTTTTAATGAATATTGCAAAAGGATTTTTTAAGTTCACACCAATTTTTGTTTTGGCTGGCTTAATGATTATGAAGGTGGACATTTTAACGGCTGCTCCAATCGCAACACTTTTTGCCTTCGTTGTAGCTTATCTTACAGAAAAGATTAAGTTTAACGATATACTCGACGCAGCAATTGATAACTGCAAAGATCTTATTCTTGTATTTTTTATCCTAATGTTTGCTTATGCAATGGCAAACGCATTCATGTCTACTGGTGTTGGTGCTTCTATTGTTAATATGGCACTTTCTCTAGGCTTAAATGCTCAAACTGTAGCTGTATGTGGTTTCTTAGTAACAGCCATACTTTCTGTAGCAACAGGAACTTCATGGGGAACTTTCGCAGCCTGTGCACCTATCTTCATTTGGCTTAACCATATAGTTGGTGGTAACATACTTCTAACTACGGCGTCTATAGCCGGTGGTGCCTGCTTTGGAGATAATATCGGTCTTATATCTGATACCACAGTTGTAAGTTCAGGTATTCAAAAGGTCGAGGTAATCGACAGAATTAGAACTCAAGGATTCTGGTCAATTGGTTGTTTAATAGTAACTGCCATAATCATCTTTGTTATCAGCTTGAGCATGAAACTTCCTACAGAAGTTGCTAATGCATCTCTTGCTATTGACGCTATCCCACCTGAAGCATGGACTGCTTTAGAAGCAGAAAAACCAGCTGCAGTTGAACTTCTAACCCAAGTTAAAAGCGGTGTACCATTCTTCATGGTAATTCCTCTAATACTTGTTATAATCGCCGCAATTATGGGAATACCTACACTAGTATGTCTATTTATTGGACTTGCAGCTTCTTATATCTTCGGAACCTTTGCTGGAACTGTAGAAAGTTTATCTAGCTACTTAGCATTAATGCAGTCTGGATTCGCCGAAGCAGGTTCATGGGTTATAGTAATGATGATGTGGGTTGGTGCCTTTGGAGGAGTTATGGCAAAAATGGGTGCCTTTACTCCACTTTCCAATCTAGTTAGAAGAATGTCAAAGACCGTAAGACAGTTAATGTTCTGGAATGGTATTCTTTCACTAGCTGGAAATGCAGCTCTAGCTGATGAAATGGCTCAAATCGTAACTATTGGTCCAATCATTAAAGGTTTAGTCGAAGATAACGTAGAAGGTTCTGAAGAGGATATGTACAAGCTTCGCCTAAGAAATGCTACATTCTCAGATGCTTTAGGAGTTTTTGGTTCTCAATTATTCCCTTGGCACGTATACATGGGTTTCTATGTAGGAATTCTTTCCTCAATATATCCATTACACAAATTCGTGGCAACGGATATAATTAAATATAACGTTATGGCTTTCGTAGCTGTTGGATCTATTTTACTTCTTACTATAACTGGATGGGATAGGTTTATTC
>DALZNT010000200.1:0-3804 GCA_032005505.1 Clostridium sp.
ACAGTTTTTCTGTCATGGTGGTTTTACCGGCATCGGGGTGGGAAATAATAGCAAAGGTTCTACGAGCCTTTACCTCTCTAGCTAATTGATCTTTAAACATGAGAAAAATCTACAATATGTACACAGTTATGTACACATTTCTAAATATGTACTAAAACTGAAAAAGTGGGGATTCAAAATTGGCGTAATTGTAGCAGATTTGAATAGGATTTTACTGATTGCGGATATGTCTTGATTTATCCACAATTCAAATTATTGAATAGATTCACCAACACTCATTTCACAAAGTCTTGGTAATCTAACTCAAACAAATCAAGCATCTTTTTCTCGTGATCTAGGATTTGTTCTTTTTTCCAAACTTTTTCTTCTTCAAGCGTTTGAATCATCAAATACAATTTAAGGGTATCAATTTTACCCTTCCTTATCTCAGGCATAAAATAATCACGTTTAGCACTTGGCAAGCGATTCCCTATGCTTGAATTTTTACTTGAACTAATGAGACACAAGTTCCCAAAGCGATGTAAATTTTCATGATCTAATTTATCACGCTCTCCCTCTATCTGTTGTGCATAAAAATGCTCAACCGAACTCCGTTGCGTAAATTTAAAGTTTTTGATTACCTTATCATTGCTATTTTCTGCATCACAATAAATCAAGAAATCCAAATAGTTAAAGACAAAATTATTTTCAATATTGCCAAAGCTTAGTTTGGATTGATCAATTTTAAAATCATCAATTGTCTGATTGCCATAAATCAAATCAAAATAATCAATCTGTTTTTCATTTAGATACCGCTGAAAAATAAACTTTCTCGCTAAATGTTGTAATGCATTAAAATAGTCAGACTCAGATTTATCTGTATTTTGATAAAGCCAATACAGCACACCATTTAACCAATACTTATAAGACAAGGTAGGCGTGGAAACATGAAATGCTGTCATCAATAATAGAATTTTTTGGGTAATTTCAGAACTATCTCCATCCAATGTATTCACATACGAACTACTATCTTTATATCGTTTAAGCCGCTTTATACTCCAATCATCATGATCCGTAGAATAATCCCGCTTAACTATGTATTGATCAAATATAAATTTGCACTTCAGCAGGGTAAACATAAAACCTTTTACATTCTCAATAACCCTTTCATGCTCTTGGTTTCCCTGTCCTTTTAACAGAATATATTTTTCAAATTGATCAATCAGTTGCTTATCATCCAATGCCACTTTTTCATTACGGTTCGTTTGACTTAGCCAAATTTGTAAAACCTGTAACAAGAAATTCGGAAAATTGATAATACTGTTGAATCGTTCAGGCTTTTCTTCTTTTGTATCTTTATTTTTAATACGCTCAGGCACTCGTTTTAACATTTCAGAAATAGATTTAAAATTGCTTTTCGAACTTGTTTGTTCTTTTGATTCTACATTTCTGCTAAAAATTTCGAGCAAGCTAGAAGCATTTTCAGGAACAAAATCACCCCAATCCTTTCCAAAAATCACATCACGATATATTGTAGAAAAACCATATTGAACGTAACGCTCCATATTGGCAGTCGCGTTCCAAATACTCGTAAATAGTGTCATGCTTGATGTTTTATCTGCTTCATCTTTGATTTGATTCAATACGCTCATCAATCTCGCTTTTAAAATTTCATGCTTTTCTAATTGTTCACCACGGTTATTCATAACCTCAAAATAATGATTGAGATCAGTATCTTTCGGAACTAAAACTTGTGTGATGACTACATTTTCAAATAAATATTTGCAAAAAACACTCAAACCGCCTTGATTGATGATTTTTTCGATTGCTCGTTGTAGCAACACAAACCCCTGAACTAAATCGGCGTTATATTCGGATGATTTTAAATGTTGTAGATGATCGCCTCTAAGTAAAGCCTGAAACGTTAAAGAAGACTTTGGACGACTTTCAAAATCAAGATTGAATTGATTAAACCAAGACATATCAAGAACAACTTTTTCTTCTTTGGATAATCGTTTCAGGCAAATCGCTAACAAGGTTAAAGTGGTAAATCGTTGCTGACCATCGATAATTTCATAAGTGCCATCGCTACGCTCAAAAACAACCAATGTTCCAATATAATATTTTTTACTTCCTTGAGTCTGCCCTTGATTTAACTGTTCAGGTTGCTTTTGATAATCTTGAATATCTAAAATTAACTGATCAATTTCTTTCTCACCCCAAGCATAATTACGCTGATACATCGGGATAATATAAGTCTGTTTACTCTCGAACAGGGCCTGAACCTTAAGCGCTTGGATTGACTCATTTGTCATTCTGATCTTCCTGTTTGAGATAATTTAGTTCTTTAAATAAAGTGAGCAAAGGTTCAACTTGAGTGCCTTCTTGTTTATCGACTATCGGAAGCGACCATCCCATTAACTCACTGGGTGATTGAGCATATTTCAGTAAACTGAATATGTTCTTTTCTAGGACATAATTATCTATCGTTGCCAATTGCACCGAATATTGACTAATACGACAGCGATATGCCCAAATAAAAATCTTTTCAATCGCTTCTGATAACCGATCAGTAGCAAATTTATCGATATAAAAAATCAATGCAGAATCAAACAAGGTTCGCACATAACGATCCCCATCCCTATTTCTTGCATCATATGAATTCAATATTTTGATAATTCTATTCGCTCGATCCTGTAGTGTCGCACCAAATATAGAAATCTTCTCAGACTGATCTTGATGATCCACCACTTTACTGATCTGTTTTTCATAGTGCTCAACCATTTCAAAAAATCGACGACCGTTTATGATCATTTGATCAAGCTGAAACGGAAAATTCATTTCTTGTCGATCTATTTGCCGTTGATACTGTGCGTTATAGTCATCAATAAAATAATGCGCTATGCGTAATGGTTCTAAATATGGATGATGGTCTGATTGCCCAAGATGAATACCTTTAAAAAGATGCACATGATCTTTATTGAAAAATCTTGCGGACTTTCCTCTTGACCAAAGACGGATACGGAATAGATAGTTCGAAAATAACTTTGCCAAATGAGCCGAGTCTAAACTTTCCCAATGAGCAACAGTTTGGGCTTTTAAATATTGCTCCTGTGCAGAAAATTCTCGTAGATGATAAGCTTTTAAAAGATCATGCGGTTCTAAATCACGACCACGTGCATTTTGTGAATCAAAAAACTGAAATGCCTCTGAAACATCATCTAAAATAAAAACCGCAACCTGACAATTATTTAATAAAAAATCAATATCTTGTTCCGAAAAGTTTACTGAAACGATCCGTTTAGCGGCATTAAAGTTCTGATAAATATTGTAATGGCTAATATCACTATTAAATTCTTGCACACCCATAAAGACATTAATTTGATTCGATATTTCATTCAAAGCTGTTTTCAGATCCTCTCGTTCTAAATCTAATTCTGGCTTCTGAATAATCGCCCAAACAAGCAGCATTAAAGTTAAAGTTCGTTGTTGTCCATCCACAATATTTATATTTTTAAGGCTCGTATTATTTTTATCGTGGTGTAATACGATAGTACCCAATCGATATGCAGATTTATCTTTATGTTCTTGTATATCATTGACGAGAGCATTTAAATTTTTTTCAGTCCACTTGTACGGACGTTGGTAATCAGGAATACTCAGTTGATCTAAACTTAATAGCAATTTTTTTACTGACCAAATCCCTGTCTTAAATTGATCAACTTGATGCTGAGTCATAAAAAATTATCCTAAAAATAAAATTTTTTTAACTGTTAAAATTGTTATTTCATACCTTGATGCAATTTATAGCCATACCCATAATCT
>DALZNT010000201.1:0-3782 GCA_032005505.1 Clostridium sp.
TTTAAGAGTGACGGCATTTCTATCTCTTTTAGATACAACAAAAAATTATTTTAACGGTATAACTATGCCAAATTTAGAAGCTTCATTTAGAGCACTCAGAGTGCTTCATACAGCAAAAGATTTATTTATGGAGTATGGATTTCACAAAGTCGGTGTTGACCGAATTATTGCCGAATCCAAAGTGAATAAGGCCACTTTTTATAAGCATTTCCATTCAAAAGAAAGGTTCATTGAAATGTGCTTAACCTTTCAAAAAGATGGGTTAAAAGAAGAGGTGTTATCTATTATTCATTCATATCGTGAACTTATGGTATTTGATAAGCTAAGAAAAATATTTTATCTCCATGCCAACCTCGAAGGACTGTACCGTTTGCCTTTTAAGGCCATTTTGGAGATTGAAAAGTTTTATCCAACTGCTTACAGAGTGGTAGTGGATTATAGAAACTGGTTAGTGACCCAAATACATGGCCTACTTTTAACCATCAAACCCACAGCTTTAATCGAAGATGCTCACATGTTTTTATTTGTGATTGATGGGGCAATGGTTCAGCTTTTAAGTAAAGAGGAAACAGATGAACGAGATAAATTATTAGAATATTTTTTAATAACCCTATCTTAGTATTCAATCTAAAATAAGAAAGCCCATCATTGGGCTTTCTTATGGTATTGGCTTCTTAAAATTTAAGTTTTTTAAGTCCACGGCTCACGCCATTTTGTAGAGCGGCTTTAATAATCGGGCCAATAAAAGGAACGCGGCCTTTAAAGCTGATAGTGTAATTCAAACGAGTTCGGTTATTTCCCAAGTCAGTAAATTGCATCACACCACGATGTGCCTTAATTGGGCTAATGCCACTTGTGATCGCGTACTCGATCAGTTCATTTTCTTTATAGACTAAATTTGTTTCAACAAATGAAGGTGTAAACGGAATAGACATCTTGCGGGCAGAGCCAACACCGTTACGTGCATCCTTGCCGTTACTAATGCGAGTGACTTTAGCAGGGGCAAAAAGTTTGCTTAAGTTTTCATGTTCACTCAAAGCTGCAAAGACTTTATCTATGGGTGCATCAAATTCTTGTACGATGTTGATTTTTTGAGTTTTTAACATCTTGTTCCCTCTAAAGTAAATTTGACATGATTAATTGTCATAATTTTGATAGTAGCATGCTTTTCTCTATGCTGGAATTCTAGTTCGTCGGAGTAACTCCGGATAAAAAGTAACATTTTAAATAGAATTTATTTAATCATTTGCTTTTTATAGTGACTTGGAGCAACGCCAGTCCAACGTTTATAAGCTTGAGAAAAAGTAGATAAATCTGAGAAACCTAATATTTCTGCCACTTGGCCTAAATTTAGATTTTGCGCTAAAAGGGAATCGGCACGTCGATGCAAGGTTTCATTTTGAAGTGCTCTAAAAGAGATATTCTCGTCTTGTAACCTTCTTTTTAGCGTCCGTTCGCTCATATTTAACTTATTTGAAATCTCTTTAATATTAAGTAATGTGCCAGAAGGAGCATTCATTAAAAAATCACGGACAATCATTGTGGTTGTTAAGGTGGTATGGCGTTGGCTAATAAGCTCCATACACAGCCTTTCACACATAGCAGCAGTATTCGGGTTTGCATGGGGTAGAGCATGGAGCAATTGCGAACTATTAAATTTTAAAATGTTTTCTTTTTGATTAAATTGAATTGGAGCGCCTAAATATTCTTTAGGTATATTTAACAAACAAGACTCAGGTTCACCATATTTAAGATGAAATGCATCTAATTGAAATGAACCTTCATAAATATCGCTAATAACACGAAGAGTTGCAGCCATCGCACGTTCAAGTACAAACCGTTGTAACTCCTGTGTTAGGCCCACAGGTTCAGTAAAGCAAATCATGCACTCTTTATTTTTTTGCTGAAAATTTATTTTAACAAAGGTATAGGTGAGGGCCAGATAACGTTGCACAAGTTGCATCGCTTCTAAGCCCGTTGCGCTACTCATTAATGCGTAACCCAAAATCCCATAAGTTGTCAGTTGGTGGTTAAAACCCGTAATAAGACCTAAACCTGCGGTGTGAGCAGATAAAACTTTAATTAAATTATTGATAACACCCAGTTCTTCATCGGGTGTAACAACACTGTTAGTATCATTTAAACGAGTCAGGGTTAAACCAGTACCGGCTAACAGATGTGATCTTTGAATTTTTAATTGATCACCTAGTTCTAATAATAGCTGTACGCTAGATGGAGCTCGTAAATAATCTTGAAACTCTAACATCGGTTGGCCTAAAAACTAAAATGCGTGTCCCAATCTAGCATGGTTGATGAGAAGACTAAAGCCTAATATTTATTCATCAGATAGCAACGAGTAGTAAAACAATGAATACCGTTCAACCAGCAAAGCCGATAAATATGATGCGGCAATTAATGAGTAAATTAGGTGTAATTGGCCTAATGGTTTGTGTAACAGGTGTATCTTCAGCTCAAGAAATAAAATCAGGAGAGTCTGTCATGGGTTATCAAAATCAAGCAGCTTGGCAACAAATTGAACAATTCCTTCCTCAAGAATTTCATATTCCTAAAGACCAGTTACCAAAAGAAGAGTGGTGGTCTTGGAATGGTCATAACATCCATTTGGATACTTACCGTAATCCAAATGCCAAAATTAAAGTGATTTTATTTCACGGTGTGGGGACCAATGGTCGACAAATGTCGATGATTTTAGGAAAACCCTTGGCTGATCGAGGTTATGAAACAATTGCTGTCGATATGCCCGGCTATGGTGTCACTCAAGTTAAAAAGGGTAAGCCGATTAGTTATAACGATTGGGTGCAAGCTGGTAGCGATTTAATTGATGTGGAATTGGCCAAAGATAATCGTCCAGTTGTACTGTATGGCCTAAGTGCTGGTGGTATGTTGACTTACCATGTTGCTGCCAAAAATAAAAAGGTTAAAGCTATAGTGGGAATGACCTTCCTTGATACAAGCAATCAAAAAGTGAAAGATACTGTAGCAAGCAATTTGTTTATGAGTCGGGTAGGAACGCCAATTACACATTTAACTGCTAAAACGCCGTTAGCATCAATGCGTGTTCCGATGAGTTGGGCAAGTAAAATGAGTACTTTGGTGAATAATAAAGATGCCTTAAAAGCTTTTATGAAAGATAAAACTTCAGCAGGTAACTCGGTTTCTCTAACCTTTTTAGACTCATATATACATTATAAACCTGAGGTTGCGCCTGAAGACTTTGACGTATGCCCTGTTTTATTGACTCAACCTGAAAAAGACCGTTGGACACCACTTGATTTAAGTACGCCTTTTCTTAGCCGTATTCATAAAGTGCCGGTAAAAACTGTGATATTGGAAAATGCAGGCCACTATCCATTAGAGCAACCGGGGTTATCTCAAATGGTTGATGCAATAGATAGTTTTTATACAACAACAGTGAAATAACGGGTAGGTTCTTACCCGTTTTTTAAATTTTAAATATAGAGGGCAAAGTGAGCTCAAATCACGTCTGACCAAGAAAAAGTTAAGAAACTATATTTTACTTTTATTGTTACTTAAATATAGATCACTTTGCATTTGAGCTATAAGCCTTACGTGAAAAGTAAGAATCGTTGCAAACCGTAAAGAAAGCCTCCTCATAATCAAATGACATGATAGGAAATTGAGGAATAATAAATGCGCGCTCTTACTTACCACGGTGCCGAAGACGTTCGAGTTGAAACGGTTGCAGACCCTATTATTCAAGAACCAGATGACATTATTTTACGTGTAACCGCCACAGCCAT
>DALZNT010000202.1:0-3748 GCA_032005505.1 Clostridium sp.
GTGCTTCCTTCCATTTATCTGAGAATATTGCACCATTAAAATCTGGGACTAAACAATTAGCATGACTTAAACTTAAGATTTTAATCGAATAAAATTATAATTATTTAAATACCCTCTAATAAACCTTCACAAAAATACCAACTTAAAAAGATAGCTAACCGTTATGATCTTATGCTTGGCTGTTGGGGAATGAAATTAAATGAAAATTTTTGCTGTTGACCAAAATAGTGCTTTAACACGCTATGCAGGACAAAGTCTGGTTATTAAATTTGATGACGGAAAAATACTAGAGATAAATGACAGCCAAGAACCTTTAGCCGCGTTCCCTGAAGGCATTCTTATATGGAGTGGTCGAGCTCCCAATCAAGATGCTATAACTGATTTGCAGTTTTCACAACTGAGCATCACGCCAGTCGCTAGTAATGGAATTATTATCGCGCCATACCAAGAACAAATAGCGACAGCTATAAGCCTGACCCTGTTCGTTACCGATGAAAATGCGCAATTATTCCCAATTAAAGAAAAAAATGTTGTGATTGAGCTTAAAAATGGAAAAACCATAGAAGTACTCGAAGACTATGCTAAAAAAGGCTTGTTGGTTTGGGGCGGGCGTGAACCGATTTCAGGACTTTCTATAGAACAATTGAAAGAAAGAACCGAAAGCTTAGGGATTTATCCTATGGCTAGTAATGTCATTTACGTATTTCCATTTAAGTTGCCATAAAAGGCTCAAGGTCGGCTAAAAGAATTGCTAATTGGAACGGATATTTGAGCAGTGACACGAGTAGAGTGTTTTGTTTTTATGCATTTTTATAAATAAAAAATTAACAATAAATTTTAACTATTTATCCTTACTTTTTAATGATCTATTTTAAAGCAAATGTCATTTTGTATGCTTGACTGTAAGTGACTTGGATACTATCCTTTGCGGGCTGGCCTACATTGCCAGTCGGTTTTGACGGACCGCTATTTCAACCACTTCAGGACTATTTCTTCTGAGGAATAGTTTTGTGTGCACACCTCGTTCCCTCCCGTAGCGGTAGGACGGGAGTGGGACACTTTCGAGTGTGCTGGAGTTGAAACCAGTCCGTCAACCCGCTTCCGTTCTGCCACCATAATTTATAATGTTTCGGCAGAACTCCCAAAAGAAGGAGTTGGCTATGCACATTCATAAATTATTGGCAGTCACTGTCAAAAACTATCTCGACACAACTTAAATCACTTTAAAGAAACTTGATTGCCTATAGGCTTTTCAGGCTTTAAATCATTACGTCTAAAACTTAGCAACAATAAAACTTGAGATGTGCCAAGCACAGTCTTTATAGGCTTTGCTGTGCCTTTTTTTCTCCCAGAAAAGGCACAGGCTTTTTAATCTCATTTAGAAACAACAAGAATTTATAACGGCAAAACTATGTCAAATTTAGAAATATCTTCGAAAAAACTATATGTTCTTCAAACTGCCATACACCTATTTACAACTTACGGGTTTCACACAGCGGGCGTAGACCTGATTGCTAAAGAAGCCCAAATTACCAAATCCACCTTTTATAAATATTTTGGCTCAAAAGAAGGTTTAATTGAAATGTGCATTGCCTTTCAAAAAAGCTTGCTCAGAGAAGAAGTGCTCTCCATTATTTACTCAGGCCATTACCGCACTTCAAAAGATAAACTCAAAGAAATTATTGTTTTACATGCCAACTTTAATAGCCTGTACTACCTTTTACTAAAAGCCTATTTTGAAATTAAAATCGCTTACCCACAGGCTTACCGTATGGCAATAGAGTATAGAAAATGGTTGCTTCATGAGATTTTTGACCTGATTTTTAGTTTAGAAACTCATGCATTAAAGCCCGATGCCAATTTGGTTTTAAACCTAATTGATGGCTTGATGTTCCAGATTTTAAGCTCAAATAGTTTGGATGAGCGGGATATGGTGGTGGAGAGGTTTTTGAAATAGGAATTAATATTTTTTCAATTTAAATGAAGTAATAAATTTAATTTTTAATAATTGATTACCTTTTTAAGTTACTTAAACTTTTATTATTACGTCTGATAATTAAGAAGTTAAATCTGAAAATTAATTATTTCTTATAATAAAATTTTAACTTATTATGCTTAACCGCATTTTATACCACTCAATAAAAAAGAGTAAATTTTATGACACTTAATAAAGCTATTTTCCTTTTTCTACTTTCAGGTCTTATGGTCGGCTGTGGTGGCGGGACTGGAAGTAGTGATACAGTTACAACAACAAAAGATGAAATTCTTAGTAGCGAGTTTGATAATACTACTTCTTACAAATGGGCATCTATTCAGTTTGATAATACATTTGTTGAGATTACTAGAAATTCAAGAAACGGAAATATTTGGTATGCAGATTATCTTAAATTAGATAAAAACACTCAACCAGATATTGGTCGCCTAATGTTAAGCACAGATGGTCTTTACAGACCAGATGAGACGAAGTATCCATTAGGTTATAGACGATATATTTTAAGATCTACTTCACAAGATGGAACTACTCTTCGAAAAACCCCTTATAACAAAGATGGCCTTAAGAATATTGTCGTAGAAGAGAAAGGGCGCTGGATTGATTTAAAGAATGTCAGAATAAGTGACAGAACCGCCGTATATTGGAATCTGCTTGCAGAGAAAATTCCTACAAGCGTATTTTTTCATCGAGAATCTATTGGTGATCAATTTAAAAATTTTTTAGCTTTAACTAAAAAAAATACATTTCCTGCAGGAGCTAAGTGTTTTCAGGTTGAAAGAACAAATTATTCAGTCCCTTACTATGTAATTACTAATACAGAAAGTTTAGCTTCTGTTAATGGTGTTAGCGTTAATAACTTTTCAGACTATGTTTCTTTAGCTGGAAGTAATGCTGTTACTGGAAAATGGGGTAATGTACAGTGGGCTTATTTAAATACAGAGGCAAACGATCCAAAGTATTATACAGTTTCGGTGTATATGAATATAGACAATAAACTAGCTTCAGGTTATTGGCAAAAGAATCCTAACACTTCAATTGATAGTATTGTTGCAGGTTATAAAAAATCACTTGATTCATTTAATAATTACGAGGATGTAATTTCTTTCCAAAGTGCAATTGAAGAAGCAAAGAATGAATGTACTTACTATAATTCTGTTGCTTCTCAAAAAATTGAATCATTGATTAATCAGACTTTAATCAACTAGATTCAGATTATTTAATTTTGATCAAGGCTAGTAATTTTTTGAATTATAGTGATCATTATTTATCAGTAGAAAACTCCTAAGGATAAAGCTTACTCGAAAGAGTAAGCTTTTTTAAACTATCGAAATTATATTGTTTTTTCTTAAAAATTTTTTTGAAGATCAAATTAATAAGTATTCGGGAAATATTAGAATTAATGATTTTTATGATCCCAGAGGCACAATGACATGAATTTGTATCCAATACCTGCTGATTTTATTAATGAAAAGGTGACACTTTCATGGTGTGATATCAAATGGGGCTATAAAAATAATCTTCTCACTTCAGAAATACCAATAAAAAAAGCAGAAAATAGTTTATTAACGGAAGACTATACTAACGCTGAACTTGAACTATCATTCCTTATACCGAGTGAATCAGATGATATCGGTCCCTTTTTGAATGAATTATGTTCAGAGACTAATGAAGATTCGATGATTAGGGAAAAATGGCTTTATTGATATACGCTGAATTATCAGGAGACTTTCCCTTGGGAGATTCTAGGCAGCCAAC
>DALZNT010000203.1:0-3735 GCA_032005505.1 Clostridium sp.
TGGTCAGGGCGGTTGGTTCAAGTTCAAAATCTACCAAAGAACAACTTGAAGGAACTGGACTTTGCCAGAGCTCTTCTTTTGAATGGAGATTATAAAAGTATAGAGGAGGTTTATGGAAATATTATAGATGTGTTATCACAGCTTATCCGTACAGCCTTTATTCCTTCTAAGGGGAGTCGTTTTATAATTTCTGACTTTAGTGCCATTGAGGCAAGGGTGATAGCTTGGCTTGCGGGTGAAAAGTGGAGGATGGAGGTCTTTAGTTCCCATGGGAAAATCTACGAGGCTTCAGTAGCTCAAATGTTTAATATTCCTATAGAAACTATCACGAAGGAAAGTGAGTTAAGGCAAAAGGGAAAGATTGCGGAACTTGCTTTAGGATATCAAGGAGGCACAGGAGCTTTAAAGGCCATGGGAGCTTTAAAGATGGGACTTAAGGAAGAGGAACTACCAGACCTAGTAACAAACTGGCGTAAATCTAATAAAGGAATAGTACAGCTTTGGAGGTGTGTAGAGAAAGCAGCAATTACAGCAATAAGAGATAGAACTACAGTCAGTTTCCGTCGTGGAATGGAATTTTATTATGAAGCGGGAATGCTCTTTGTGAGATTGCCTTCAGGAAGAAAATTAGCTTATGCCAGACCAAGGCTTGAAACTGATAAAACTTTTAATAAACCTGTTATTACCTACGAAGGTATAAATCAAGTTACAAAGTAGTGGGATAGGCTTAAAACCTATGGAGGCAAGCTCACTGAAAATATAGTTCAAGCCATAGCAAGGGACTGTCTGGGAGAGGCCATTATCAGATTAGAGAGAGAAGGATATGAAACAGTTATCCATGTCCACGATGAGGTGGTGCTTGATGTGCCTTATGGCTTTGGATCTCTTAAAGAGGTGGAAGAGTTAATGACTAAGGAAATCCTATGGGCAGAGGGTTTAACCTTAGCTGTAGAGGGATTTGAAAGTAAATATTATCGGAAATAGGCTCACCATCTATTTGCGATGAGGGAGGTAATGAATGAAGAATTTCAACTGCAATTGTTCATTATTAAGTGTTTATATGTAATAAGTACTGAGAAATAAGAAATAAGAAATAAGTAATTATTATTAATTCTTACTTATAAAGGGGGTAAATTCGTGGAAGGAAATATGGGGGAAGAAAAGGACATAAACCTAGTTCACGATGGCATAATAACAATTGCCACGGGAAAATCCAGGAAGGAAACCATATGGAAAACTACACAGCTTAAATGGTCAGATTTAGTTATAAAAGGTAGAAGAACTATTTACACTCAGGAGAGCGTAGAGGAGTATAAAAGTTTTTCTAAGGCTCATCAGGATGACATAAAGGATGTGGGAGGTTTCGTTGGAGGTTATCTTAGCAATGGGAAAAGAAAGGCTGGGAGTGTTGTTAATAGAACAATTATTACCTTAGATATTGATTTTGGTAAGCCGGACCTCTGGAATATTATTAAGGGGATTTGTGATTATGCCTGCTGTATTTATTCAACTCATAAGCACAGTAAGGTGAATCCGAGACTGAGGCTCCTTATTCCTCTTACAAGACCTATTACACCAGAGGAGTATGAGGCTGTAGCTAGGAAAATAGCTGAAGCCATAGGGATGGAGTATTTTGATGATACAACATATGAGCCAAGTCGCCTCATGTATTGGCCTTCTACTAGCAGAGATGGAGTTTATGACTTTGACTTTGTGGACAAGGGTTGGGCAAATCCAGATGAAATTTTAGGGAAATATGTGAACTGGAAGGATGCTTCTACATGGCCACAGTCCTCAAGGGTAGATAAGGTTAGAAAAAAGGAAGCAGAGAACCAGGGAAATCCAAGAGAAAAGGGAGGTATGGTTGGAGCTTTCTGTAGAACTTATACTGTACCTAATGCTATAGAGGAATACCTTGGGGATATCTACAGCAGAACTCTTGATAAAAATAGATATACCTATAATAAGGGCTCAACAGCAGCTGGGCTTATTATCTATGAAGATGGAGACTTTGCATATTCTCATCATGGTACTGACCCTGCAGCAGGGAAGCTCTACAATGCGTTTAATTTAGTGAGAGTTCATAAGTTTGGTCATCTGGATGATAAGAGTAAAGAAAATACACCTATGGGGAAACTTCCTTCTTATAAGGCTATGTCAAAGTTTAGTGCTGAAGCTTCAAAGGTTAAGGTAACTATAGGACAGGAAAGGTTAATGAGTATCATAACTGACTTTGACATAATTGACAATGTGGAAGAAGAAAATACACAGTGGATGGAAAATCTGCAGATAGATGATAAAGGATTTTATACAGTTACCATAGATAATGTGGTATTAGTTTTAAATAATGACCCCTATTTAAAGGGAAAGATTGCGTATAATGAGTTTTCAAACAGAATCATGATGCGTGAGAATTTACCTTGGCATAAGTTAGAGAATATTTGTGAAGGAGATCCTTGGGAGGACAGTGATGATGCTAGTCTTAGACATTATATAGAGAAGGTATATGGAATAAATCATCTTCAAAGAGTAGGTGATGCACTAGCTATTGTTGCAACGCGAAATAAATATCATCCAATTAGGGAGTACCTTGAGAAAATTGACTGGGATGGAGTTCCTCGCGTTGATACCCTGTTTATAGACTATCTTGGAGCGGAGGACTGCGACTATGTTAGAAAGGTAACACGTAAAGAGCTTGTGGCGGCTGTGGGAAGAGTATTTCATCCAGGAATAAAGTTTGATTATATGCTTGTATTGGTTGGAAAGCAGGGCATTGGTAAAAGTCACATTCTAAATCTCTTGGGCCAGAACTGGTACTCCGACTCACTTAATACAGTGCAAGGAAAAGAAGCCTATGAACAACTTCAAGATGCTTGGATTATAGAGATGGCGGAACTTTCAGCAACAAAGAACGCAGAGTCAGAAGCCGTTAAGCATTTCATATCAAAACGTGCTGACAGTTACAGGATGGCATATGGAAGAAATGTAAAGAAGATTCAAAGACAGTGTGTATTCTTTGGAACCACAAATAATGATGAGTTCCTAAAGGATAGAACAGGGAATAGAAAAGTTTGGCCAGTGAAGGTTGGAGTTCAAGAGATTACTAAGAGTATATGGAAAGATATGAATCAAGAAATCATTGACCAAATCTGGGCAGAAGCAGCAAGCCTTTGGAAACAAGGTGAATCTCAATTCTTAAATGAAGAAGAAGAGAACACAGCATCACAAATTCAGAAGCAGCATACAGAGGAAAGTTCAAAGACTGGAATGATAATAGGATATTTAGATATGCTTCTCCCTGATAATTGGAGCAAAATGGACCTTGGAGCTAGGCGTCACTTCATCCATGGAGGAGACTTTGAAGATTCTCTTGAGGGAGTTGTAAAAAGAGATAAGGTTTGTGTCATGGAGATATGGATGGAGCTATTATATGGAGAAACCAGGTACATGACCTATGCCCAGAAAAATGAGATTAGGGATGTACTTAGAAATGCGGAAGGTTGGAAGCAGTACACCACTGGAGAAGGAAAGCTAAGTTTCGGAAACCTCTATGGAAATCAACGGGCTTTTGTAAGAGTTGATTCTTATAGTGAAGCTGTGAATGAGGTAAAGTAAATTTTTCATACCCATACCCAAAGGCATTATGCAGTGGGTATGACAGTGGGCATGGCTTAAATGAAGTGATATCAAGGGTTTGAGTAGGTCATACCCATCATGCACAGAATCCCCCTATAT
>DALZNT010000204.1:0-3721 GCA_032005505.1 Clostridium sp.
TAAATTTGAATGGATTGGGGAGAACTCAGCTTTTGAATGTTTATGCAACAAAGCCTATTAATTAAAGGGTATATTTAATTAATTTTAATGTTTATTTTCCTGATCGTTATTTTCTGGTGAAGGATTGTCAAATTCAGGAGATTGAACGGGTTTCTCAATTTTTTCCTCAGTTGATTTAGGGTTGAAATTATTTTGCTCTTGAGTTGCTTTTTTGGAAAAATCTTTAAAATCAGACATTTTAAACTTCTTTAATAATAGTAGTAAGGAAGCTTTATACTAGACCTTTAATTTAGTTACATTACGGTAGTTGTGAGAGCACTATGTAGTGATATGTTCTAAAAATAAGCTAGTTATCGACATAATATTTCTATAAATTGATTTGAGTGTTGATATATATGTAAAAACATCATTTAGTTAAATACAGGATGTAACATATAAATTAATATTTTAATTTTTAGAAACCCTAAACATAAATTGCTTATGAAAATGTATTTAAATGTGTAGGTTTTTAATTTTTTTAATGATATAAATTATAAGGTTGAAAGTTTTGAAGTGTAAAAGTCTTTAACTACTTACTTGTAAATATATTTGAACAACTTGAAGATACATTTTTAGATAAATAATGCAACTTAGTTAGATTAAATTTAAAAAAGAGAAATAATATGGATACTGAAGTAAAAAAATATTTTGATGTTGCTGAATGTGTTTATAGGAATATTAGTTTTAAAAATCAGACTAATAAGTGGAGAGTTGACTATCTTAATAAGCTACTAGTAGAGATAAAAAAAGAAGCTGCTATCCATCAATTAAGGTTAATGTATAGTAATATTGATTTCGAAAACTGCTTAAATAGACCAATGAAAGAACGTGTTATCAAAATAGATTTAAGTCTACTGCCTAGTTTAGATAGCAAACATGAATATATTATGTGGTTGGCGAGTTTTATAAAAAGTATTTCTGCTGAAAGAAAATAAAATATATGGCCATCAGAATTTTGATTTAGAGTTCTTATCTAAAATTTTATTAATTTTGTAGATTGTTGAAAATTAAAATGAAAAAATATAATTATTAATTATCTTAATAATAAACAAGGTGGTGACATTTAGATACATTTGTATAGTATCTAAGTTTGCATAAAAGGAATATTGTCAGTAAGTGCTAGATAATCATCTGCACATCATTAAATAGGAGAGACTCTAATGTCTCAACATGACCAAGTTAAAAATGATCAAGAAAAATCAAAACAGCAACAACAGCAGCAGGAAGATGGTAAAGAGTTTGTTCCTAAAAGTCCTGATCAGAATGATTTAGAAAAATTAAATCAAAATGATGAAAATCAGAAAAAATAATAGTATTATAAAATTTATTTTTTCTTAAAATATTAATTGGTAGAAAGAGTTTCTATTCTTTTTGCCAATTTCTAAGATTAAGAGGAATATTTTGAAATGTTTTTTATTATAGTAATTGTTTTTTTAGTTATTGGTGCTTGTTTTTTAATTAAGTTTTTTTCAAAAGTTTATTTAGAGTTGCCTGAGAAAACTATAAAAATAGCTGGAAAAATATTTACTGAAAATAAAAATTTTTTTGAGCATGAAATAGTTGTAACTTTGTATCAGGAAGAGTTAATAACTTTGGTGGGTGAGCAAGATGGCGATAGAGTTACTGTTTTTAAAAATGCTGTAATATGTCTAGAAAAAGAAACAAATAAAATAGCAGTTTATATTGATACTTTAAGAGTAGGATATCTTAATAAAATAAATGCTCATAGTTTTTCTGATTTTTTGAAAATAAAAGGTTTTAATAAAAGGGATGCTTTTGAAGTTGATGCGGTTATAATTAGTGAAAATTTAAGCCTGTGGAGTGTGAGGCTAGATATACCATATGACATGAAAAAATTTAGGTTTGATAAATATTAGATTTATAATAAATATTTAAGTGGTATTTCTGTAATGTATCTTAGAGCTTTTTTTGAATTTAAAATAAAAAGAGATCATAATAATTTTATTGATAATAAAAAGGAGAACGGTTATGGAACGTAGAGCTGTTAAAGTCCATAAAATGTTTAGAGAGTTTCATGAAGAAAAGGATCATGGTTATATAGGAGAATATGATGAAAAACATAACCTTATAGCGATATATGATATTTTTAAAGAAAAAATGAAGAAAATAGAAGGAACTTATCAATGGATTTTACCTTCTTCGGGTGAGATCTTTTTTGTTGAAGAAGATCCCATCTATATTCGGTAATTAATAAAGAAATCATATTTGTTAATACACTAACTTTCAAAGATAACAATAAGGCGTTATCTAATCTGGCTTTAAATGATCTATTTTATATTATTTAAATTTTAGACTGAGTATCTCCTTGCTGGTAGTTTTTAGATTCCCGTACAGATCATCACTTTATAAACCCCAATTTAACAATAAATTTTAACTATTTATCCTTACTTTTTAATGCTCTAAATTAAAACAAATGTCATTTTGTATGCTTGACTGCAATAGGGTTGAGCACTATCCTTTGCCTGCTGGCCTACATTGCCAGTCAGCTTTTGACAGAGCTGGTACAAAAGGCGCACAACAACGTTTTTATCGTTTTGTGCGTACTCCTAAGTCACGCCTTTATGGTGAGGCTAGGAGGGGCACGCTTGCGTGCGCTGGTTTCCTTTTGTACCAGTCTGTCAACCCTTCTAGTCTTGCCACCATTATTTGACAGTAATCGGTAAGACTCTTTTAAATCAAAAGGAGTCCGCACATGCGTACTATTTCTTATTTATTGGCCTTCGCCAAATTCTCTCTGCCCATACCGCTTAAAAAGTCTATAAAACGGTTTAATCGACTCTAGGTTTTCTACGCCTTTAGTATCGTTACGATCAAAAATCATAGCAACAATAAACCTGAGATAGGCGAGCACACCATTATTGTGCGGCTTTTGCATGTCTGTATTTAGCACTCAATTTAAGAGTGACGGCATTTCTATCTCATTTATATACAACAAAAAATTATTTTAATTGGTAAAACTATGCCACGTTATTTAGAAACGGCCTCCAAAAAATTACACATTATTCGAACGGCTATACGTTTATTTACAACCTATGGATTCCATACCGCAGGCGTAGACCTGATTGCCAAAGAGTCCAACGTTCCGAAAGCCACGCTTTACAATTACTTTCGCTCAAAAGCAGGCCTCATTGAAATATGCCTTTTACTTCAAAAAGACACACTCATGGAAAAAGTAAGAGAGGTGATAGAAACAACCCAATATTCCACGTTAACCGATAAACTCAGACAAATTTATCTTTTACATGCCGACTTAAATAGCGCTTATTACCTACTGTTTAAAGCAATTTTTGAAACTAAATCACTTTATCCTTATGCTTACCAAAGTGCCGTGCGTTATAGGCGTTGGCTAAAAAATGAGGTTTTCTGCCTCATGGTAGAAACTAAGAAAATGACTTCTTATGCAGAAGCAGAGATTTTGGTATTTATGATAGATGGGGCAATTTTAGGGCTTTTGACCTCAGACAGAATTGAAGAACAAACTAAATTGTTAGATTACTTTTTGGTGAGGGTTAATTAAATTTATTCAGCTAAAGAATTACTATTTAGAATGAATAAACTTATTTTGTTATGCTGGGTGTAAATTTGCACTGGAATGTTTTTGCGTTAAAGAGAGCGTAAATTTATTTAAGCTGAATATTCTTTTAGATTTAGTACCTTAAAA
>DALZNT010000205.1:0-3713 GCA_032005505.1 Clostridium sp.
GATGCATTATATAATATATATTTGATTTACATAATGCATCTTCAAAATATTATAAGTTAATTTATCTCTTTGGTTTAAAATGGTGATCCTATTGACTCTGACGAAAATATTTCTGCTGTTTATTATTTAGCTGAAGACTATGAAAAGTTCATATTAATGTCTGATGAAGAATTTATTGAAGCATCTCAAGACGCCATTCTTATGTGACAAAGATAGATAAAATACTAAGGTATATATTGATAATATTAACTAATAATGCTAATTTATACATTAAATCTTTAAAATACAATTAATAAGGTTGCCTATATTGGCAACCTTATTTTATGCAATAAATTAATATTTTTTTAGCAGAACTTAATTTTAAATTTTGGTACCTTAAGTGACACTCTAAATCTATGATTTAGCAAATGTAACTTGCTCCACCGAATAAAATGAAGCTGAGTTTCATTGTTTACTTTTCAAATAAAATTTCATAGGAATTAATGCACTGATATTTATAATCAAGCAGAATATAAGGGCTCCTTCTAAAGAAATTCTTGAAGCTACGGATATTATTATATTAATAACAGAAGCCACTACATTTGCTATCATGGCATAGGCCGAAAGAATAGTTGCCCTATTAGCTGTGACTACACTTTCATTTTTAATAGTTTCTGTAATAGGTTGAGTTAGTGCAAAAGCTCCTTCAATTATAAAAATTAAAGCTATGGTTATATATGAAATATTGCTCATAATCAAAATCAAGTTACATAGGATAACCAAAATAAAAGCGACCTTTAAAAGTTTCTTTTCCCCAATCTGCTTTTTAATTTTGTGAGCTCTAATTGCAATAAATGTTGCCACCTGCATTAAAGCTGTTAAAATTCCAAACCACTTTAAATCAATCCCACTTTTTATATAAAGAGGTTGATTAAAAAATACACAGATACTGTGGGTAGTTTCACTTAAGACAGCCACGGCAATTACAAAGACAACTATTCGTTTATTTGTAACTGCTAACTTTAAACTTTTTAATATACTATCCTTCTGCTCTTTATTTTCCTTATGCTCTAGCTCCTCTTTGCCCCTCACATCTTTTAAAGTCATACTAAGAAAAACTGCAATTGTATATGGAATTATAGTTGCAAATGCCAATAAATTAATGGATATCTTCACAAGTACTCCACTAATTAAGGATGATATTAAAAACCCTGCTGTGCTCATTGCTCCATAAACTCCAAATGCCTTATCACTTTCTGACTTATCAATTGATGAATATAACAGTGCACTATCACAGCCCGATATTCCCGATATAGCAAGTGCCGCTATAACAGACTCCATTAAAAACCCCCAAAAAGAATAAGAATAGTAAAATACTATTTTTGATAGTAAAAATAAGCCGTAGGATATGACTAAGGTTTTCTTATAGCCAATTTTATCCCCAATTATTCCCCACGGAACCTCAAATACTAACATAAGTATCACAAAAATACTTTCCAAAAGGAATATATGACTTAACACTAAGCCTCTAGACTCCCTAAAAACTACTGAAAAGGCTCCATAAAAAACTAATCCCTGTAAAAAAGAGATAGCATATAATATATATTTATTATTTTTCATAACCGACCTCCTGTAAATCACACGACAAATAAACCTATAACTATAGGTTTAAAAAAATATAAATTATCCTGTAATTTAAGGTATTAGTGCGGCCATGTGGCATTCCCCTTTCACAACTTTATTATATTATCTATTATAGCTTAATTAATATTTATTGTAAATTTTATACTTATAAAGCTAAATTATGAAACTCACTTAATTCTGTTACGAAGCATTCAACATTTATTTAAACATCTACATATTATTACATTTACACATTCTCATGTTTACATCTACGTTTTTAGCATATTCGTGGTAACAGTTCTCCCTCTACCATCTTTACTACTCGCGTAGCTCCTAAGTAAGTTTTCAAGTAAACTTTTTCTTTGGAATCCTCAATTATTTCTCCAATTATAGTTGCATCTTGTCCCATTGGATTTTTATTCATAACCTTCAGCACTGAATCAGCATCTTCAGCTGAAACTATACAGATAAACTTCCCTTCATTTGCAACTTCAAGAGGTTCCATTCCTAGAATATCGCAGTAACTTCTGACAGCTTCCTTCACCGGAATATTTTCTTCATGTATGACCATACTCTTCATTGTTCCTTCAATTAGCTCATTTAAAGTCGTTGCTACCCCGCCTCTTGTTGGGTCTCTCATAATTCTAATATTTCTGCTACAATTTAAAGCTTCATCAATTATCTTATTTAACGGCTGACAATCACTTTTCATATCTCCCAAAACCCCTAGAAATTCTCGCTGTGCCATAATGCACATGCCGTGATCTCCTATTTGACCACTAAGAATTATTTTATCTCCTACTTTAATATTTTTCTTAGATAAAATTTGTCTGTCCTCAGAAAAAAATCCTATGCCTGTAGTATTTATATAAATCCCCTGGGCTCTATCTTTTTCAACTACCTTAGTATCTCCTGCCACAATCTTTACACCAGCTTCTTTTGCGATTTCAGCCATGGACTTCACTATGCTCTCCAATTTTTCAATCTCAAAACCTTCTTCTATAATAAAAGCTGCAGTGATATATACTGGAACTGCACCACTTACCGCTAAATCATTTACCGTACCACAAATGCTAAGCTTCCCTATATCTCCACCTGGAAAAATAATCGGATCGACAACAAAGCTGTCAGTGGTAATGGCAATGGACCCCTCCATAGAATTTAAAATGCTAGAGTCATTTTGCTCTAGCAGTATCTCATTTTTAAAGTGTTTATAAAATATATCCTCAATTAATTTGTAACTCTCTCTTCCTCCACTTCCATGTGCTAGAGTAATTCTGTCCATGGTTTTACTCATATTACTATTCATGTTTCTCCTCCTTTACTCTCCAAAGTTATAGGCAATCCCACAAGTTCCTTCATTAGATACCATACATGGCCCCACAGGTGATTTTGGCGTGCATCTTCCACCATAAAGCTTGCAGTCTTTAGGCTTCTTTTTCCCCTTTAAAATTTCTCCACAAAGACAACCTTCAATTTCTTCGTCCTCACTATTATTCAAAAAATATCTTCTTTCTGCATCAAAACTAGAATAGCTATCCTTTAGTGCATATCCTGAACCTTCTATATTTCCTAAGCCCCTCCATATACTTTCACTTGGAATAAACACTTCATCTATAGCTTTCATAGCACTTATATTTCCAGACGCTTTTACAGCTCTTGCATATCTATTCTCACAGTAATATTTCTTTCCTTCTATATCCTCTATAAGACTCAGTAATCCGCCTAGAATATCTAAAGGTTGAAATCCACATACCGTCATGGATATTTTGTATTTAGCTGCTAAACTAGAAAATCCTTTTGTACCTATTATTGTTGCTACATGGCCTGGACACATAAATCCATCTAAGTTTATATCCTTATCTAAAATTAATCCCTTCATGGCCCGTGGCATGGTCTTTAAAGCTAGTAATACGCATAAATTATTAATCTGCCTTTTCTTTGCATCTTTAATCATTAGCGCTATAGCTGGTGATGTAGTTTCAAAACCTACAGCTAAAAATATTATTTCTTTATCTTTGTTATTTTCCGCAAGCTTTAGGCAATCCAAAGGTGAATAAACCACTACAATATTAGCCCCTTGCCCTCTTTGTAGAATTAAACTACTATTA
>DALZNT010000206.1:0-1968 GCA_032005505.1 Clostridium sp.
TTAGTTAAGGGTTCTTCTCAACATCAATAAATTTTCTCGGCATAAATGCGTGCTTCCTCTTATTTTCTAATCTTTTTAAAATTGTGATGGTATACTCATATCTAAATAAAAAAGGGGGATGTATATGAAATTTAGAAATATTCAAAATGAAGACTATACTGTTTGTGCTAAAAATTTAGTTTCAGCTTATGAGGGAGCTCCATGGTATAACAAATGGACTGAAAAAGAAGCATTACTTAGAATTGAAGCCACAATGAGCGGATTTAATTCTAAAGGATATGTAATCGAAGAAAATAATAAAGTAATCGCAATGTGTATCGGCAGAATAGATTATTATTTCAGTGGCATGAACCAATTTTGTATAGATGAATTTCATGTTATACCTGAGTTTCAAAAAAAAGGCGTAGGTAAAAAATTAATAAATTCTGTCTCTGATTCACTCAAACTTGATGAAATATATAAAATTTTTCTAATTACAGGTGGAGAACTAGCAGAAAATTTTTATAAAAAAAACGGCTTCATGAAATCAGAAGAAGGAAGCATGTTGGAACTCCAACTCTAGAATTATGACTAAAAATTAAAGCTAAAACAAATAGAACTTGAATTTTATATATTCCATTTTTAAAAATCTCTGAGTGTCGCAAGCGCCACCTAGTGAATAATAAAAAATGGAGGAATTACATGAATATAACTATTTTTCTTTATTCAGTTCTAGCAAGTTTAATCGCAAATTATATCTATGAAAAATCTTCTAAATAAAAATCGGGTCTACTCATACTACTGAGTAGACCCGATTTAAAGTTGTGTTTTTTACTTATCTCTATATTTTTTATTATATTCAGCCAAATATATCAAAGAAAAAATCAAAAGAAAAACTGGTATAACAAATAAATATAAATTAAATTCTCCAGTATAAACCCAATATATAATGCCAATATCAGCTAAAAGAAATGCTATCGCAAAGGTAAAAGAAAAATCAAAGAATTTCATATACTTCCTCCTTATTTAAATTATAATAAAAATCAAATGACATAATTTTATTAAATAGTCTTATTTTGAATTTTAAGGGCTATTTTAGCCTTGTTAATATTTAAACCCTCTTTTAAGTATTAGCAAGACTAAGAAATGCATTTACAGGGCAAATGAGAAGCAAATAAGAGTACATTTAATATACAATTAGCTCGTAATAAACATGTAACCTTTTTTGTAGCTTAAATGTACCCTTTACTGTTTTTTATCTTAGCTTGTAGAAATCCGACTCGTTCAACAATTTAAAAATCAACCTAATATCGTTGTAACTTACCAGTATTATGTTTAATACTGCCCATCTACATGCAAATTAATTTGCATACATTTTTTTATATTTCCCACAGGGGCAGGCGACCATATATTTAAGAAACATAAAGTGTCAGTCTAAGACCAACACTTTATGTTTCTTCTTCAATTTCATCAATCATTTGATGATTTAATTCTCTTTTTTCTTGTTCTGTTAAATCATGCAATTCACTCGCTAAATATTCTTTTTGTTTCCAAATATAAAAAATTTGATAGATATATTCAGTTGGATCAATCTCTTTTAAATAATCTAAATCGCCATTTTTTAATAACTTTCTCGCCTCTTTAAATAATCCCGAATACACTAATACCTGCTTACCTTTTAAAGAACGATAATACGCGTCGAATACTTTTTGATTACTCAAATAATCACTATCTTTACCCGAATATTTAGCCATTTCATAAAGTTCTTTGTCATTATTAGCCTTAACTTTCTCAACATGAACTTGTGTAATTTCTGGCATTCCCGTTACATCTCGCCATAAATTCAACCATTCTTTTTGACTAATATAAGATTTAGTATCTTTAAAATAAGATTTGTTAACTGCAATTAAAACGTGAAAATGGGGATTATAATCGTCCCGCTCTTTGTTATATGTAATCTCTAATTTACGTACATAACCTTTAACAACT
>DALZNT010000206.1:1978-3710 GCA_032005505.1 Clostridium sp.
TAACAACTTTCTTGAATTTCGTTCTATTACTCAATCTTCTAAAAGATTGATTATAATGCTTAATCTCAGTTTCTAACTTATTTTTAGATACATTAGGTGTCGTTAAGGTTAAAAATATAAATTCTTTTTTATGTGATTTTTGTACATATTGCATCATCAAAGATAAACCTAACGCATCTTTTCTCGCTTTACGCCATGCACAAACCGGACAAAATCGATTCTTACATGAATTTGCTTTATATAACTTATTTTTTTCTAACGACTTATCTGTCACAAAAGACAAAAAGGTATTACATTCCCGTACCAATGTCATTTGATTTTCCCCCACATGTCGCTCTATAAATTTCTGAAATACTTGATTTCTTCGTTTCTTCTCAGTATACTTATCCATGTTATATAACTTAAAAAACAACTTAGTTTTCACAAACTATGACAATAAAAAAAGTTGCTTTTTCTCCTTTCTCATAATGTTTTTAGACTAGACACCTAAAACACTACATGAGTATGCTGAGAAAAGCAACTTTTTTTGTGCTTAAAGCCATGTATACCAATGCTTTAAGGGTAACTATTTTACTCTGTAATAGTTACCCTTATTATCAAGACAAGAAGAAACTCGTTTCACTCGTTTCAAAAACCCTCCTGATTTTTAGAGAAAAACTCTCTTATTTCATCGTCTTTAATAAAATAATATGCCATCTTTCCATCTTTATAAAAATCAAGTACCTCATTTTTATATAAAAGTCTTAAATGATGTGAAGTTGAAGCAACACTCATTTTCAATATCAAAGAAATATCACAAACACACAACTCATCTTCTTTAATCAAAGATAATATGATTTTCAATTTCTTCTCATCACAAATTTTTTCTAAAATGTTAAGTAATTTCTTAGATTTATCATCTTCTAAAAAACTTAAAGCATTGTTAACTTTATCCTCATGTACACAGATCACATCACAAGCATTTTCATAACTCATATAAAATCACACCCTAAATTAAAATATAAATCCTAAAATTGTTTGAATAGTGTCATTTTCAATAATAATAAATAAACCTAAAGCTATATAAATAACAGCCATAATCCAACGACTAAATTTCTCAAAAATTTCTCCAACTCCTGGAATATTAGCTAATTTTTGTGCAGTAAATACCAAGAAGAAAATTAAAATTAAAAAGACAAACAAAGTAATTAATAAATTAGTAACACTTAATGTCACAAAATACGGAACAAATAAACCGATATTATCAGCACCACAACTTGCTATCGTAACAATTGCAACCGTACCAACTAATTTAGACAATCCTTTTTCATTCAATTCTTTTTTAGCTCTCTTTTCTCCTTCACAATCATCATAAATAGCCACTTTAATTCCAAGATAAATTGGTATTAAACCCAATAAACCTAATATCCACTTTTCTGGAACATAATTTAATACAAAAGCTAAAAACAAACTAACTAATATTAAAATAATAGACCCCAAATATTGACCAACATAAATATCTCTATATTCTTTTCTAGTCTTTGCTCTAGCAAAAAATATTAATAAAATTACTAATAAATCAACTGCTGTAGCAATATAAAGAACAGCAGCAGTAATAATCGTTTGAATCATAATACACCTCATTCAAAAATATTTTTGAATGTATTGTAACTTATATTTTTAAATAATCATAGATGCTTTATTCCAATTGCTTTATTGACGTTGAGCCTCGGAACCCTTAACAATCCCAAAA
>DALZNT010000207.1:0-3672 GCA_032005505.1 Clostridium sp.
CCTACTTGCAAAGCCTATACGTACGCTCTGATTTTCTTGTAGCCATGCATGCATCTGTTTACGACTCGAAGAAGGTAACTTATTCCTCGTTGCTCTATGTAAAACAATAGGTAGTATTAAATACAAAAGCGGATACTGAAATGGCAGATCTGTATTGTCGTAATATTTTGTGATACTTCGACGAATAACTTCACCGCAAAAGGCTGGATTTAAAAGATATGCAATCTCTTGTGGTCGCTCATACCATGATTTCATCTCACTCCCTCCAAGGTTCTTTCTATTATATTCTCAAGTCTATTAATAAAATTAGCATGCCAACCCACTCTTAGTTGATTAGAAAGTAGATGGTAGCTCCCACGCATTACATAAGGTTCTGTACACCGTGGACGAATATGGATGTTTGCATCTTGGTCCACCCAATTAAACAGTGCTCTTCCAGCCTTTTTTATTTCTGCCTCAGAATCATCTTCAAAGTCCTCTTTCATAGATTCAAAACGTCGTTCCCACTCATCAGTCAACCGCGTCTCATACGTTTCAAGCTCGTTTACAAATAACAATTCATCCCTTACCCACCTAGAACGCTGTTCAAAAGCTCTGTAGTAGTCACTTATCGCTTTTTGAATACGAGGCTGACTAACTGTAACCAATTTTAATTGTTCAATGAAAACTCTTTGATGCTCGGCGATTGAATCTTCTGCCGGAGCAATATAATCTAAAAAGTCAATTGGTAGATTATCTTGCTGAAATTGTTCTTGAAGGTCATTTATGTAATCTACTATCTCCATTTGAGAAATTGTGTTTACTGAATCTGATGATAAGTGTTTTATCACCTTGTCAAACCAAATGCCTTCCAATCTTTGAAAAATGGCTTCCTTAAATTCCGGCCTTGTAGCATACCTTAGTTCTCTTAGAATATCTTCTTTTGTATCTACGATATTAGGAGATGCATCTAATACATACACACAACTTATTAGTTGTTCACGTTGTATATCAGATAACCCCAAAAAAGCCTCATACGCCTTTTTATTCGACTGGCTCGTTGAACTTTCAGCAACCTCATTAAGAAGTGCTACAGCTGTGGGAACATCCCTATACTCATGATATGGATATAATTTACTCGCAACTGAACCTTCAGGAGCTACTCCTGTAGTAATTAAAGTGAATTTTACTAATTCAGTGCTAACTTCACCATTCTGCACTGCTGTACACCAAACACGCAAAGTCTTCCATAAATCAGAACAAGAGTTAGTTAATGATGAAACGGAATTCATGTGATGTTTTGTTTGAATTAACTCAGTAGGTGTTCCGCTCTTTTCAAAAGCAATATCATCTAACTTTTCAATAGAAATATGTAAATCAGGATTGGACTTTAATAACATAAATAATGCGCATCTGGCTTGGTAGAAGTATCCTAGAGCTTGTGCATTAGCAGAAAAGTCAGTAATTTTAATCAACTCCTGTTCTATCAACCAATTTTTCCCTGTCTCACTCTATCTTAAGTGTTGTTTATTTTTTTATCAATCCTTTCCTCATACCAAAGAACTAATTTCCCAAAGACCTTTAGACTTAAGAACCGTATAAAGTTGTCGTTCAAAGACTCTTCAAGCATATATTTCAAGGTTTGAATCAAGACATCTTTCAGCTTCAAACAATATATCGACTAACGATAATACTTCATAAAGGGTAGGGTATCTTTTTTTTGTACAATGAAGTTTATAAAAAAACAAACGACCACTCTCTATCAATACCAAGAGAACGGCCGCAGCTTAAATTAATTTCTAATCACAGAAAAACAGCTTTATTTTAACCCAAGATTTGAAAGAATGACTTTGGTATATGAGTTACTCTACATAGAAAATGTAAAATTGTTTTAACACCCAATGTTAGTTCATCATAGTTGTTAAACATAGTTCTTAGCTCATCCTCATCAACGGGCTTGTCTTGAATATCATACTCCATAAGCATAAAGTCAAATAAACGCAGTATATCATAATATCCAATGGGATTATTAGTTATCCTTAAAAGCAAATCATTAAGAGCCTCAAAATAATTAGGTGGTGTAAGGTTAATATTAGGCAACTTATCAGGCAAGCTAATATCTGGATACTGGTTTTTTACGAAAGAGTAAGCTACCCTGACTGCTGTATCAAAAATTTCATTTCTTCTACGATTAGATAAATCACTAGAGATCAGACCATTTTGAATGGTTGATTTCTTCTCTTCATCATGGAAGTAATAAATCTCTCTAGCCACATCAAGTATAGCAAGAGTAAACAAGCCTACAAGTTCGTATACCGCCCATTTAATAGTAGCTTTTTCTTCCTTAGGCAAAGCCAGCTCACAAAGTAAAGATAAATCACGAAGCGCCGTAATAGATTTTTTAACTTTGGAATAGTTATCGTTAACCCAATAATCAGAAGCAATAAATTTTGCTATTTTCTGGTTAGCTTCCACTCGAGGAGCCTTAATTCGAGATAGCTGATTTATCCTGTCAAATTGTGTAGTTGGATTCCAAGAACCTCTCCAGTCGCTATCGTTAATACCGTAATGCTCTTCAAGTTTTGATATAACCGATTGGTCCAAAACTTGAATACCTGATTTTCTTGCAAATTCTTTCACAGAAGTTCGAACTTTTGGAGCAACAAAAATCACATCACTTACTTCAGTTTCTGTCATTATGCCTTTAATCCAAGAAAGTCTTCGATGAACTTCAACTTTTCCGGACTTGCAATCAGCCCATAAAGTTTTATTCGTAAAATCTTTGTGCACGTATATACCATATACATCCAAATCAGTTATTACATCCGACTCGTTATCATAAGTAGTCCGTAGTTCAACTCCAACTTTTGGGAAATAACCCATGAAAAAGGCCAATCTTTTAATTCTATATTCTAGTTGGTATCCTTTCGCAACTTCAGATGGTTGCTTTGTACTTTCTGTCAGTTGTCCCTTTGCAGATGAAGAAATCTGCGATTTTACTCCTGAAGCTGATTGCTTGGCACTCCCTTTCTTACTCCTTCCATTTTTGGGTGTGTTGGATTTTCTAGACTTATCCGCATACTTATTTTGAATTGGCACTTTTGTTTCATCTTGTAGTACTTTTTTTTCTTCTTGTTTGATTACTTCAAGCGGTTCTTGAATATTTCTCTCTGGTACCTGGATTTGAGATTCGTTTTGTTCTGAACCTTGTTCCCCATTCTTTTTGTTTTCCTCCACATGATCACCATCCTTTCTACAACAGTTCTCCACGTAACATCCTCAAAGTATAATCTTCAAGTTGCTCAGAGGCTTCGGTTGAATGAGCCATGTACATTCTTAACTCTTCAGGAGAGAAGCTCGCATTAATGTCTGTAATTGAAGTAAAGTCTGTAAATTCTGATTGGTTAGAAATTGAATAATCAGCTTCCTTAATAATCCTTAGAGCCGCCTCTGCTACATCTCTTCTAAGCAACTTTAAACAAGGTCCTGTTCTAGGCCCATAGTAGCCTGGCTTAGTTCTTGTAACAACAGTGACTATACCTTTCTTCTCTAACATTGCGTAATCAGTTTGATTAGCAGTATGTGGACCAATTTCTCCATACTGTATCAAACTACTCAAAAAGTCTTTAGCACTGTTAATACGAGTGTGCATTGTATAGTTCTGTCCAAACCGAATCGAAGCTAAAAGTAATT
>DALZNT010000208.1:0-3665 GCA_032005505.1 Clostridium sp.
AGCATTTGGTAACTATGCTAACTGCTGCGGCTAATTATAAAGCTTTAAGAATATAAAAATTGGCAGTCTAAATTTTAGACTGCCTTTATTTTATTCTTTATTAAACCTTAATTAATTCTTAGTTCATTGGTATTAACTGTTTATAAATATTCGTGCCGTATCTTTTATCCATCAAAACTATAACTCCAGTGTCCTCTTCCCTTCTAATAACTCTTCCCATAGCTTGAATCACCTTATTCATTCCTGGAAAAGTATACGCATAGTGAAATCCTGGTTCTCCATGGCTAGTGAAGTATTCTTCTATGAGCTTTCTTTCAAAGGACACCTTTGGAAGTCCAACTCCAACAACAATTGCACCCTTAAGCTTATCTCCCCAAAGGTCGATTCCTTCTGAGAAAACTCCACCTAGAACTGCAAATCCTACTGCTCTAGTACTTTCTTTTTCATTTCCTTCAAATCTGTCAAGAAATTCTCGCCTTTCATCTTCTGTCATTCCACTTTCTTGAAGAAAAATCTCATCATGGTCATAGCTCTCACAATAAAGTTCATAGACTCTTTCCATATATTCAAAGGATGGGAAGAATACTAGAAAGTTACCTTCGTTGCTTTTTAACGTTTCATTTATGTACCCTGCTACCTTGCCATAGCTTTGTTCTCTATATCTATAGCGAGTGTCCACATCAGTTTTCACTATTAATTGTCTGTTTTCTGGTGGGAAAGGTGATGGTAGTTTTACACTGTAGCTTTCTTCCTTACCACCTAACAGCTTTTTAAAATATCCCATAGGAGATAGTGTTGCTGAAAAGAAAACTGTACTTATGTTTCTTTTGATACAGCTAGCTATCATGGGACTTGGATTTAAACAGAAAAGCTTTAATTCATAGTCCTTTCCAATCTTTTGAGCATAGTACACAAAATCCTCAGAGAACAGCTCTCCTATTCTAATGAAATCCCGACAGTTAAAGTATATATTCAAAAAGGCTTCTTCAGGATCATTATCCTTTTTCTCCTTAAGGTGGCGCTCACCTTCTACTGTAAGTAACCTTAAAAGATTAAGAATTTCATCAGGCCCTTCATCTATGATAACCTGTTTATCCTCTTCACCTAGCATAATTTCCTTCATTGCCTTGATTACCTTATTTATAATTCCTACTAGCTTTTTATCCTTATACTTTAATTCCTCTTTAGCTTCCTTTAAATCCCCAGTATTAATGGACGCTGAATACATATCTCTAGCTCTATCCACTAAGTTATGAGCCTCATCTACAAGGAATATATAAGGAGTGTCATCAAATTCCAGCCTTTTTATCATAGACTTAGGGTCAAAGAAGTAGTTATAGTCACCAATCACTAAGTCACACCACTGAATTAAATCTAAAGAAAGTTCAAAGGGGCAAACCTTCCATTTGGAACTATACTCTTCAATAAGCTCTTGAGTTAATGCCTCATGATTCTCTAACAGCTCCAGCATAGCATCATTAACCCTGTCAAAGTGACCTTTGGCATAGATACAGTCATCTCCATTACAGCTTCTTTCCTCCAGAAAACAAATTCTATCCTTAGCCGTAAGAGTCAGCGTTCTAAGCCTTAAGCCCTTACCTCTTAAAATTCCTAAAGTCTCCTCTGCCACAGTCTTTGTAATATTCTTTGCAGTTAGATAAACAAGCTTAGCACTAGGGTACATAGTCAATGCCTTCAGTGCCGGAAACATAGTTGAAATAGTTTTCCCTATGCCTGTAGGAGCCTCCACATAAATATCCTTTTTTTCCTTCATAGTTCTATAGATGTTAACTGCCAGCTCCCTTTGTCCCTTACGATAATTATCAAAGGGAAAGTTCAGCTCTCCAAGGGACTTATCTCTCACCGTCAGCCACTTATCCTGAAGAATAATCCAACGAACATACTTATCCATCAGCTCATTAAAGAAGTTTTCCAGCTCCTCTAAAGTCAGCTTCTTAGATAACGTTTTGGTATGAAGATTTTCCCTATGACAATAAATCAAATCCAGATCAATCTCCTGCAGTCCCTCATCAAGACAAAGGATATAACAGTAGAGCTTTCCCTGCGCCCAGTGAAGAAAGTTCTCATTTTCCTCGATAGTCATGATATCCTTCACCGTAGTTTTAATCTCCACAACCTTGATTGTTTTATTCTTTGGCTGAATCTCTTCTTCTAAATCTATAGCTTCAACACTATCCCACTCTTTATTTTCAACTTCTCCATTAGCCTCTAAAGCTTGAGTATTGACCTCAACCTCTGCTTTATCTTCCCCTTCAGTTTCAGCCATAGCCTTATTATCACAGTCTTCATCTAAAGCTGCATTCTCTTGATTCTGAATCTCTTGTGCCTGGCTATCTTGCTCTTCTTCAGGCTCTTTATCATCATAGGTAACAATAACTCCATCAGCTCTGCCTTCCAAAGTTAACCCAATGCTCTCATATTTAAATTCTTTGGATAAAAACATCTCGCTGACAAAGGTTTGATTTA
The DNA here is from genome assembly GCA_032005505.1 of Clostridium sp. Lineage (GTDB taxonomy): Bacteria > Bacillota > Clostridia > Clostridiales > Clostridiaceae > Clostridium_J. The sequence goes on from DALZNT010000208.1 coordinate 2,488, forward strand.
AATTCTTAGCACACTCCTCCTTCAGCTCTTTCTGAATAACCTTATGAAGTCTAGTTCCTTCATGAGCCGCAGTGATACTTCCAAATCTATCATCAATATCTCCCTGACTATAAATAAACTCTATTAAGTTTCTAACTGAGATTCTCACATTACTTTGGCTCATAATTTTCTCCTAAAACTGCTGTGTTGCCTGCATATTTATATATTCTTATACTTATATTCTTATATTTTTATATTGTTGCATTCTTGAGTTGCTATATTTCTATACTTACCGCAATTACTGATTCTGAATTTCCTCATAAAGCTCGTTCAGGTATTCCCATCTGCCCATAAGGTTTTCAAGTGTTGATTCCATCTCTTCTTTTTTCTTGAATAACTCTTGTAGCTTTACAAAGTCACTTCCCTGCTTACTTATATCTCCTTCAACCTTCTCAATAGCTGCTTCTGCATTTGCTATATCCTCGTCGATAGTTTCAAATTCCTTCTGCTCCTTATATGAGAACTTAAGCTTCTGCTGTTTTTCTCTCTTTGGCTTAGCTTCTTCCTTTTTCTTTGGAGCTTCTTCTTCGATTTTCTCTTCTTTAAACTCTTTATAGTCCTTATAATCAGAGTAATTTCCTACTAGTTCAAGAATTTCTCCCTGACCTTCGAAGCTGAAAATTCTATTGGCAATTCTATCAAGGAAGTATCTATCGTGGGATATACTTATAACAGTTCCACCAAAATTGTCTAGATAATCCTCTAAAATTGTTAAAGTTTGAATGTCCAAGTCATTTGTTGGCTCGTCTAGGAACAATACGTTTGGTGCCTCCATCAGTACTTTTAGAAGATAAAGTCTTCTTCTTTCTCCTCCTGATAGCTTAGAAATAAAACTGTGTTGTATTGGTCCTTCAAATAGGAAGTTTTCTAACATTTGTGATGCTGTAATCTTAGTACCATCGTTAGTTGTAACGTATTCTGCTACATCCTTTATAAACTCTAGAACCCTCTTACTTTCATCTAGTTCTCCATTTTCTTGAGTGAAGTATCCAAGCTTTACAGTCTCACCTTTTATAATCTCACCAGCATCTGGCTGAAGATCTCCACTGATTATATTTAGGAGAGTAGTTTTACCCATACCATTGTTTCCAATAATACCAACCCTCTCTTCCTTAGTGAAGATGTGGCTAAAGTCCCTA
>DALZNT010000209.1:0-3525 GCA_032005505.1 Clostridium sp.
GCGTTTATGGTTGGTTTTGAGGTTCTAGGGTTTTAGAGTATATGTAAGAAAGCAATAGCTTTAATGATGTTTTATGCTCTTTGAGGTTCCTATATTTTATATAAAAACAATTAAAAAAGAAAGCCACCTTCAATAAATTTAGTATAACAGTATGTATAATTTGGCTAATACCTTATATTATAGGGATGGTTATAGGCATGAGTTGATAAAAAAAATACATATTCGGATAAAAATAAACCCTGTATAAATGCAGAGTTTATTTTTATATATAAAAGAAATTTATATGAAAGTGTATTATAATTAGTGTTGTAATATTCAAAATATATAAAGGGTGAAGGAGAGGGTGACCTATGAAGTTATGGGAAAATATTTATGTAGATGGTTTAAATAGAATGACTTCTAGAGCTAGTTTTTGTAGCTTTCCATCAAAGGAGCAAGCAAAGTGTGGGGAAAAAAGATATACTCATAATTTTAAAAATTTAAATGGAAGCTGGAAGTTTTTATTTCTAGAAGCTCCAGAATACTCACCAGAGAATTTTTATAAGGAGGACTTGGATATAAGTTTATGGGATAATATAATTGTACCAGGAAATTGGCAGCTTCAAGGCTATGGTAAAATGCACTACTCGGATTTGTGGTACAATTTTCCTATCAATCCACCTTTTGTACCTACAGAAAATCCAACAGGAATATATAAAAGAAAATTTACAATAGATAGCTCATGGCAAGGAAAAAGAATCATACTAAAATTTAATGGCGTAGATTCAGCTTACAACCTATGGATAAATGGACAAGCAGTTGGTTATAGTAAGGGAGCTAGAATACAAAGTGAATTTGATATAACTAATTTTGTAATAGTAGGGGAAAATGATTGTACTGTTAGGGTATATCAGTGGAGTGATGGTACATATTTAGAAGATCAGGATATGTGGTGGCTTAGTGGTATTTTTAGAGATGTAGAACTATATTCTATACCAATGCTAGGTATTAATGACTTTAAGATAGAAACTGATTTGAATGAAAAATATGAAGATGGAATTTTAAAAGTTAATTTTGATTTTATGGAGAATAAAGGACAAAAGATTGAAATTCAACTTCTTGATATTAAAGGGGAAGAGGTATTTAAAGAGGTATTAGATACCGCTAAGACCTTACATTTTGAAAAGAACATAGATAGACCGTTAAAATGGACAGCTGAAGAGCCCAATTTATATACATTAATAATGACAGTTTATCATAATGATACCATTGTTGAGGTAATCCATTCAAAGGTTGGTTTTAGAAAGATTGAACTAAAGGGTGAAGTATTCACTGTAAATGGAGTTGCAATAAAACTTAAGGGCGTAAATCGTCATGATTACAATCCTAAGAATGGAAGAGTTGTAGCTAAAGAAGAAATAGAAAATGATATTATTTTAATGAAGCAACATAATATCAATGCCATAAGAACTTCTCACTATCCTAATTCTGAATGGTTTTATGACCTTTGTAATGAATATGGTATGTATGTTATTGATGAAACAGATTTAGAGTGTCATGGATTTGAACTTACTGGAAAATATTCATGGATAAGTGATGACCCAGAGTGGAAAGCTGCTTATGTAAATAGAATTGAAAGAATGATTGCAAGGGATAAGAATCATCCTTGTATTATTATGTGGTCTTTAGGAAATGAATCTTCCTTTGGAGTAAACTTTAAGGCTATGGCCAAAAGAACGAAGGAGTTAGATGCAACGAGACTTATACATTATGAAGGAGATTTTAATGTATCGGAAGAAGATGGCCCAGTATCAGAGGTTTATAGCACTATGTATACCTGGTTAGAACACGAAAGTAAATTAACTATGGAGGACATAATTAGTAAAGTTAACAAACCTCATATTCTATGCGAATATTGCCACGCCATGGGTAATGGACCAGGAGCTTTAAGAGAATATCAAGATTTGTTTTATAAATATGATAAGCTTCAAGGTGGATTTGTGTGGGAGTGGTTTGATCATGGTATTGAAGCTTTAAGTAAAGATGGACAAGTTTACTATAAATATGGTGGAGATTTTGGAGATGATCCAACTAATGTAAATTTCTGCATTGATGGTTTATTGATGCCTGATAGAACGCCATCACCAGGATTACTAGAATATAAAAAAGTAATAGAGCCAGTTGAAACTGAAGCTGTTGATTTAAATCATGGAATTATTAGGGTTATCAATAGATATGATTTCAACAATTTGAATATTTTAGATTTGGTCTGGAGTATAACTGAAGATGATAAGCTAATAGACAGTGGACGTGTTGCTATGCCGTTTATAGAAGGTAGGGGGAAGGGTGAAATATCTTTACCTTATGAATTAAACTTTCCTAAAGTATCTGGAGCAACTTATTATTTAAATCTTTTCTACGTATTAAAGAGTGAAAAACCTTGGGCAAAAGCTGGCCATGAGCTAGCTACAGCACAATTTGAGCTTCCAGTAGAACAAGAAAAAGTAAAGGTAAGGCCCAGAGGAGAATTGAGGGTTGTAAAGGAACACTGGATTTTAAAGGTTGTTGGTGAAGAGTTTCAGGTAGATTTTGATTTAGTAAAAGGTAATATTTTAAGTGTTGTTAAAGATGGATATGTCATTATAGAAGAAGGACCTAAATTGAATTTCTGGAGAGCGCCAATAGATAATGATATGTATCTTCTTGAAGATTACAAGAAAAAGTATTTTATGCATTTAGGTCATGAGATAGTTAAGTCTATTGATTATAAAGTGGATAATAATATATTAAAATTTAAGGTAGAGACAGTCAATGGAACTACTAATTCCGTATGGAACTATAACTCAACCTATGAATACACCGTCTTTGGAAGTGGAGACATCTTGGTAAAAGTTACAGGAATACCAGCAGGATTAATAGAAAATGGTCCAGAGATGATACCAAGAATAGGTCTTAAGCTCAAAATAAATGAAGAATTTAAAAAAGTAAAATATAAGGGCAGAGGGCCAGGAGAATCCTATGCTGATACTAAGGAAGCAAATCTATTTGGAGTATATGAAAATACTGTGGAAGGGTTATTCACAAATTATGTAAAGCCACAGGAAAATGGTAATAGAAGCGAGTGCTCATGGGTCAGCCTAACTAATGATAGAGGAATGGGAATTATGGCAATAGCTAATGAAAAATTTGACTTTAGTGCATCATTCTATGAAGAGACTGATTTAGAAAAGGCTAAGCATACTATAGATTTGATAAAAAGGAATTATATAGTATTTAACATTGACTATAAGCAGAATGGTGTGGGAACTAATTCTTGTGGGCAGTGGCAGTTAGAAAAGTACAGATGTAAATTTGAAGAATTTGATTTAAGATTTAGGATTTCACTATTTAATAATAAGGAAATTAGTGAGGTTGCTATTGGTAGAGAAGAAATAATATTATAGAGAACTGTAGTTTAGGGTTAAAATTAAATGAAGGTTGTTATAAAATGATGTGAAATCATATTATAACAACCTTCTTCTTTATGGTAATAAATACTATATTATT
>DALZNT010000210.1:0-3468 GCA_032005505.1 Clostridium sp.
TTCAAATGTTGCTAAACTCGTCTCTATTCCTTCTTTATATATTTGAGAAACAGATTTCCAATCATCTCATGAGTGTCTTTCAAAATAACTGCCCATAATCCAAGTCCATATTCTTCATCTTAGTTGATGTCTCCACCAACATATATCACACCCCAAAATACCCTTCAAGGACCCTCACCAGCTGCTCCACTCCATTCTTCCAAAATTACTCTAATTCAGCCTTTCCTTTATTTTCTATATTATAAAAAGGCTGTGTAAAACAGCCTTTTCAACTTATATTCATTCAATTATTTTATTATTTATCTTTAAAATTTCAGTAACAAGATTTTTATTGTTAACTACATAAGTTTTTCACATAACAATGCTGCACCAATAGCTCCAGCATATCTTCCCAATGAATTCGCCTTAACTTCTTCTTCTAATTTCTTTGATAAACTATTTAATATAAATTCATTTTCACAAAGGCCACCTGTAAGATAGTAATTACCCGAACGTCGTTGTTTACAACATATGGCCTTAACCTTATTTACTATAGAATCCACTATGCCAAATGCTATATCCTCCCTCTTAGCTCCTGCTCCAATTAAACTTATAACCTCTGATTCAGCAAATACAGTACACATAGAGCTGATAGTTACATCTCTTCCCTTTTTCGCAAGATTACTTAATTCATCCAGGCTTACACCTAATGTATTAGCCATAATTTCTAAGAACCTACCTGTTCCTGCTGAACATTTATCATTCATTAGAAATTCTGTAACAGCACCATTTTCCAAGTTTATAATCTTTGTATCTTGTCCACCTATATCTATCACTGTACATTTATCTTCATAGATATAGGATGCACCTTTTCCATGACAGGTTATTTCTGTATATGTCTTATCTGCATAAGGAACTGAAATTCTACCATAACCAGTTGCTATAAACTTTGAATTCTCCTTTGTTATTTCCTTTTCCTTAAGTTGTTTCTTGATAGATTCTGCGGTTTCAACACTGCTCCATCCAGTAGGAATTACTGATTTAAATATTATATTTTTATCTTCATCCATCACCACTGTTTTAGCTGATGTTGAACCAATATCTATGCCTACATAATTCATACCATAACCACTTCCTTTTAAGCTAATCTTAAGATCACTAGTTCTGTGCTTTAGAGCATTTCAATAAAGGCTGCAATCCTTGTATTTAATTGCCCTAGGTCAGACATTGAATAATCTGTCTCTATTCCGATATATGGTTTGCCTTTTTTCTCATTAACAAAACGTTTTATTCCTATTCTTTCTATACTGTAAGTATGGCATGCTTGCAAAACCACTTCCACAACCCCATCTACCTTATATTCATCAATAAGTCTATCTAAGAGCTCTAATCTCTTTGGGTTTGGAGTCATAACTGAACAGCCTATATTTAAATATCTCTCAGCAAGAGCTTGATAAATATCTGGATTTGTTTCATCTACTAACTCATCGATAGCCTTAGCTCCACTACAGTTTTCATAGGTAACAACTACACCACCATTGTCTTCAATGATTCTAATAACTTTTTCTGTGGCTCCTCCAATAGGACAGCCTGTTATCAATATTCTCGGTTTTCTCTCAATTTTATGTTCTATTTCATACTCACTTTTAATTTGATTAACTAATGCCTTAATCTCTCCTGGAATCTTTTTCTTATCAAGTTTATATGTACTTCCATATAAAACCTTAAATAAATTCTTTCCTTCCATTGGTACTGGATCAACTTTCATAACTTCGTATAACTCTTTTAAGGCTCTTCTTTCTTCATTTTTAATTTTAATTGCTTCCTTTATACTCTCTTCAGTAATAGTTACATTAAATTTCTCTTCTAAGTATTCCTTCATTTTAATTATTTCACTTTTCCATAGCTGAAGCCCTTGTTCACTTTGCTTATTAGGAAGTTCCATAACGTGTACAGGTTTAAATTCTCCTAAATACTCATACATCTTCTTCTTCCCATCACAAGTAGTTTCACCTACAATTAAATCAGAAAAATAAAAAAACGGACATTTATCAGTCTTCGCAAAGCCATAACTTGATTTAATTAGAGGACATAAGTTACTTGGTAAATCCTTCTCTGCTTCTGGAATAGTTTCATCAGACATGGAGCAAAGGCCTACTACTGTTGCTCCCATTGCCAAGGCTAACTCCTGTGGGAAGTATGTACAAAAAACTCCTATTACTGGGATACCCCTATCTTTTATTTCCTTAATTGCTAAAAAAGAATTCCTTCTTTGCTCTGCAAATTCTTCAAATACTGATGGCAAATCACTTACTAATTTCATATTCTATCTTCCCTTCTTATATTTCAAATTTTTATTACATATTTACTTCTATTATTTATTTACCCATTTACTTCTTTACTTCTCGATTCAACCCTGCTTATTATAAACTTAAATTTGTATTTCACTTTTAGTTTAATTATTTTTCAATTTATAATAAATTAATTTGTTTCTTCAGGTTTATGCACCTTTAACTTAGGTATTTCCTTTTTAATAAAATTTACAAAGATATCAACATTTCCTTCAATCCCTCATCTCTATTCGAGAATAACATTTTTTTCCTACGACAACTATCTTACCACCCAGGGGTTAATAATTAAGTAAATTTCCTATATAGCGCTATAATTGTAAAAAACCTTTACTTAAATTTTAATACCCCTTAAATTATATATAAAGCGTAGCGCATAATACAGTATTTTTCACTTTTTCCATGATTTTGTTTTGCTATAGATTTCATGTAATCTATATGATTTCTCTATAATTATTGTTTTTATTACAAATCTCTCACACTCCAAAGTACCCTTCAAAGACCCTCACCAGCTGCTCCACACCCTTCTTCCGATACCTATTTAGTGTGTTTTCACTGATGAACAGCTGGGAGCACAAAAGCCTCCTACTTTGTCTTTTTACGTAGATGCCTTCGATGACCCTTCTGTGATGGCTGCTTAAGGTAGCCATGGCCTTCTCCAGCTTTAAAAGCTCCAGTTCATTGCCTTTGATGACCTTTTCTAGGTCCTGCTGCATCTTTAAGGTGATTCTTTCATTTTCCTCCCTATAGGTTAAGGCCAGGTGGGCTGTTTTATCGGAAACTTTGCTGCTTTGTACCTTTTCCCCATGGGTTGTTTTAAATAGCATCCCTTCGATGGTATCATCAAAAGTTTCATACATTGGTGTTTTAAGTAAGGGAGTCAGCATTTCTACCTCCCTTTTTAGCTGATGATAATTTTTCAAAAGATACTCCACATAATTTCTAGTTTCCAAATAACAGCCTCCTTCTCTTATTTTCAATAATTATATCTGCAATGTACTTGTCCCCGTCACTGTTAACACTTTTACAGCATAGATTGTCCCAGGCTTGTTTTTAATTTCATTTGCTAAGCCAAGCAACTATTTTACATTACCTCATTACTTCTACTATTCTTCATACCCAATACCCATACCCAAGTGCT
>DALZNT010000211.1:0-3463 GCA_032005505.1 Clostridium sp.
AATAATAACCTAGAGGTGATTTTATGGATTCAAACTTTACTCAAGTTTTCAAAGAAAAAAAACTTAAGCTTACACCTCAACGTATAGCTGTATATAATTATTTAAAATCTACTAAAGAACATCCATCAGCTGAAACAATTCACAAAGCTCTTAAGGAAAACTATCCTACAATGAGCTTAGCTACAGTATATAAAACTTTAAAGGTTTTGGTTGAAGTTAACCTAATTCAAGAAATAAACGTTGGAGAAGGTAACTTCAGATATGATGGAACTACAATGGCTCATCCTCATATCCACTGTATTAATTGTTGTAAAGTAGATGATTTAGAAGGTGTTAGCTTTGATGATTTAAATTCAAAAGTAAAAAATAACACTGACTATGAGATTTTATCTAACAAAGTGTATTTTTACGGCCTATGCCCTGAATGTAAGAAAGCAAATTAAGAGATTAGTAAACTAGTCTCTTTTTTTATTTCTATTATTTTTTCTATGATTTTCATTAATTATTAGGACCTTTATTACATATAATTTATCAAGAGGTGATTATATGTTTAAAAAGCTAATTTTAAATAACAAAATTTTTAATATAATTCTTATTCTCATTACCATTTTATGTTTCATCAAAGTTTTTTTTCTAGAAGAAAGTATATCCGCTCCTGTATTCAGCCTAATGCAAAAGGATAATATTGTAGAGGAGGATTTGAATGGCGATAAGAAGAAAGATACCATTGTAGTAAAACATACTGACCAAGGTATTTTAGCTCAGGTAAATTTAAACAAAGATAAAACCTTTAGTCTAGACTATAGCCCTGCCCTCCCAACCTTAGGTGAATTTTCAGCTTACTGGCCAATAAGAATTTCTACCCTTGATATAACTAGGGATAATTCTAAGGAAATATTTCTTCAATCTTCCTTTCACAATAAGCCTGTACAACATATATTCACATGGGATGGCTCTAAATATATTAATCTTTTCAGCTCTACTGATAATTTATTAGGCTTTATAGATAGCAATAATAGTAAAACACCGAAAGTAATCTTAGGCAACTTTGAAAATGGCAACATAGATTTTAAAGGCTATATATATAATAAAGGAGTATTTGAGGAATTTACTGATTCTTCTCCAATAAACTTAGCTGGCAAAGATACTATTAGTAATCTAATAACCCTTATCCAAGGCTTACCTAATCCCTATATATCAGTTCCAAACTACTTTTATTCACAAATTAGCGGTTCTGATTTAGAAAGCCTCTTTAGACTTGCTAATGGATCGAATACCTTTAAATTTCAAGATGGATATTTCATAGACTTAGCTTGGAACGAAAATGGAAATATTACATGTGAAAACTGGATACTAAATTTTAGAGCTATGAGTACCTCAAATTCATCAGAAGTAACAAATATGACTATAAATTTAATGATTAATAAATATGATGATGAAGATTTTCCTTATAAGATAACATCCTTCAATGTTTATTAGCAATAATATAATTCAATACTATTTTTCATTATTATTAAAAAATAAAAGAAGGTCACTTCATTTAATAGAAGTAGCCTTCCTTTTCATTATCTAAATACAATATACTAAATCATTAAAAAAAACATAAAAAAAGTGGGACCCGTTTAAAGGTCCCAAGGGGGATGGGGGGACCTTCAAAATTTCTTTTGAAGGTTTATGGAGATTTTAACTCCCATTACGTTTATTATTATTGACTCATTTAAAAATTTTATACTCATAAAATATTTTTTTATTTAGTTTCAACTTTTTTTTCATACTGATCAAAGACTCTCTGAAGTAGTCTAATTTTATTAGGGTCGATAAGTTTAATTAAAATATTAATTAACTTTTTATATTCATCTTTTGTAAGCTCCTTTTCTTTACTAAGTATGTTTTCCTCAACAATATCTGCATCTTTTACTTCGCCCATATTTCCGTCAAAATCTTCACCATTCGCAACTTGGTCTATGTCAATATCATCTAAACTTTCATTGTTAACATTTGAGAAATCCATGCCCATACTGCTTTCACTATTCATATTGCTTAGTATAGAATTAAAGTCTAAATTAGCAAGAATATCTTCTAGCGAATCATCTTTTCTCTCTACATTAGTTGAAGCCGCATTTTGTTGTGGATTATTATTCATCCCAACGCCTTGCAAAATGCTTTGTATTAAGTTCATTTGACTAGGATTAATTTGTGATAAGAGATCATCTACTGACCCCGTTGCTCCTACTCCATTATTCTGTCCTTGGCTTGCATCATTATTAGCATTGCCAAATCCACCGCCTCCCAATAATCCTGATAGCATTTGCATAATATCTAAATTGCCACCACTTCCTCCGTTTCCTCCTCCAAATATTCCTGCCAAAGCTGGATCAATTCCAAGTCCGAAACCATTTAAAAGCTGAAGTATTCCATTTATGTCCATACCTCCAAGCCCGCCTCCAAGTCCTCCTAGAAGACCAGCTAATGGATTACTCATCATATTCCCCATATTGCTCATTGGATTCATATTTTGATTCATACCCATATTATTCATACCCTGATTCATATTGGGATTCATGCCTTGGTTCATATTCATACCCTGGTCCATATTAAGATTCATTCCTTGACCATTCATCATTCCCTGATTCATTCCCTGTTGGTTCATATTCATACCTGGATTCATTCCATTTCCCATGAATTGATTAGGAACCCCCATTTGTCCTATATTCATTCCATTGGCTCCATTATATCCCCCATTCATCTGCGTCTGTCCATATCCTGAGTCTCTTTCACTTCTTCTATGCTTATGTTTTCCCATATACTCACCTCTCAAATATAATATAATTTTAAAAAAGCAATCCATGAAAAACATGGACTGCTAATTTTCTTATCTTTCTAGAAACCCCCCGACAACGGGCCATGGTCTTCACACTATTTTATCTTCCGCAATTAACTCTTGAGAGTTTTGTCAAAATATTCTCATTTTTATTACCTTCGTGAATCGTAACTTCTAACTTTTGCATCCCTATATCCTTCGTAAATACCTTTCCTTTGTTATCCTATATCTTTTGTTAATTGTATCATTATTTATTATTAGCAACAGCATTTTGTATTGCATCCACAGCTTCTTCCATTTCCTCTAAAGTTGTTATTCCCAAAGAATCTTCCACTTCCACATAACCACCAAATAAGAAGTAAAGTTATAGCATTTTTTGCATTAGGATTGCATTTAGTATCTAGTAATCCTAAGAAATTTAGAATTACAATTATCAATATTATTGTGCATCCTGATGAGCCTGTGTTATTTCCACATCCACACATAGTTTCTATCTCCTTTTCCTAGTTTTATTTTTTTATCATCTCAAAATAGTTATTCACTTTCGTAAGTTTATTAATTATTTCAGACTTTTGTTATATCCTTCATTTGTTATATCCTTCATTTGTTATATCCTTCATTTGTTATATCCTTCATTTGTTA
>DALZNT010000212.1:0-3437 GCA_032005505.1 Clostridium sp.
CTTTGTTAAAACTGGCGGACTAGGAGACGTAGTTGGAGCGCTGCCTCAATATTTAATAAAACATGATGTTGAGGTTAGTGTGGTTATACCTAAATATGAGGACATAGACGAAGCTATAGTCAGCAAGATGAAACTCATAAAGACTTTCCATGTGCCTATGAGCTGGAGACAACAATACTGTGGAGTTCTCCAATATAAAAAAGCTGGAGTAACTTATTATTTTATAGATAACGAGTACTACTTTAAAAGAAAGGGTGCTTATGGATTTTATGATGATGGAGAGAGATTTTCCTTCTTTGACAGAGCGGTTATGATGATGCTTAAGGAAATTGACTACAAGCCAGATATTATCCATTGTCATGATTGGCAGACAGGTATGATTCCTGTACTTAATAAATATGATTATAAGTGGGATGACTTCTATAAAGGAATCTCTACAGTGTATACAATTCATAATTTGAAATTTCAAGGAGTATTTCCAAGGGAGATCCTTGGTGAATGCCTAAATCTCAGCAATGAGCTTTATGATAATGACACAGTTAGATTTTATGAGTGTATAAACTTTATGAAGGGCGCTATAAAAACTGCTGATAAGATTACAACTGTTAGTAAAACTTATAGCGAAGAAATAAAAACGGATTTCTTTGGGGAACAGCTTCAAGGTGTTCTCTTGGAAAGAGCTGAGGATTTAATTGGTATTGAAAATGGAATCGACTATATGGCTTATGACCCAACTAAGGATTCATTCATAGAAAAGAAATATTCTAAGTTTAGACTTAATTATAAAAAAGTAAATAAATTAGCTATTCAAAATGAACTTGGCTTAGAGGCGAATGAAGATATTCCAATATTTGCTATGGTTTCAAGACTTACTTCACAAAAGGGATTAGACATATTAACAGACTCATTAAATGAAATACTTAAGGGTGAGGTTCAGTTAGTAGTACTTGGAACTGGTGATTGGGAATATGAACAGTTCTTTAGGGATTTAGCAGAGAAGTTTCCAACAAAGGTAGCGGCAGTTATAGCCTTTAATAACTCTCTTGCTCATAGAATTTATGCGGGAGCAGATATGTTCCTTATGCCATCGCTCTTTGAGCCATGCGGTTTAGGTCAGTTAATTGCATTAAGATATGGAACAATTCCAATTGTAAGAGAAACAGGTGGTTTAAAGGATACAATTCACTTCTATGAAGAAACCACAGGAGAAGGAAATGGATTTACGTTCTATGACTATACTGAGTATGAGTTAAAGAAAACCATGAAAATTGCTCTAAAATATTATAATAATAAAGATGTTTGGAAAAACATTGTGACTAATGCCATGGATAGCGAAAACAGTTGGGACAAATCCTCTGTTCGCTACAAAGAATTATATGAAGAAGTTGTAGAAAATGAATAGTAATGAGATTTACCACAATTCTCATGATTTAGATTATAGATGGCCTTTTGAGCTATACCGACTAAAATGTCGGTATAGCTTTGTATTATTGTAAAAATCTAGTGAGAGTTCTTTTGATTCTTAGAGGTTTTACATATGAGCAAAAAGAAATACCTATGTATAAAGAACAAAATTCAGATTTTTATCATAGCATAATTAGTAGTGAAGAAGAAATTATTAGCGTATTTTGCAGCTATGAAACGTAGTTTAGTTTAATTTCACCTTCATCATTGATTTTGTAAGGTATGCTTTACAAATTATGTTTGACAATGATTAAATAATATGCAAAACTTATATAGAAAGAATTGTTCGGAAAAGTTGGACTATTTAATTTTAATTATGTGGTTGTAAAATTTACAGTATTATATATGATTGAAGGATGAGGAAAATGGATGTTATGTTTAAAAAAGTTGATGAAAATAGTGGTAAGTCTATGAGGGAGTTAGTTTTAACTGAGCTTAGGAATGCCATTTTTACTAGAAGTATAAAGCCGGGGGATAGATTAGTAGAAACTAGTATAGCAAATTCTATGGGTATAAGTAGAACTCCAGTTAGAGAGGCATTACGCCAATTGGAGAGTGAAGGATTAGCTATTAATATACCTAGAAAAGGTACCATTGTTAAGGGGATTTGTGTAGAGGATGCTAAAGAAATCTATGATATTAGAGAAGTTTTAGAGGGATTAGCTGCAAAAGGAGCTTGTTTACATATCTCAAGAATCGAGATAAGAGAGCTAAGACAAATAATTAGAGAGATGGATCAATGCATTAAAAATGATGATGAAGAACGATATGTAGATGTTCATAACAGATATAATAGAATTATTATAGATGCATGTAAGAATAAGCGTCTTATTGACCAAATGGAATCAATATATGAATATTTAAAGAGTCTTAGAAGAATCAGTCTGCTTACTGCAGAAAGAAAATTAGATGCATTAAGAGAACATATTGAGATTGTAGATGCTATAGAACTTGGAAATGAAGAGGATGCGGAGCGTTTAACAAGAACACATGTTAGAAGAGCTAAGAAATCCTTTAAAGAGGCATTGGATATTTCAGAACTATAGGCCATAACTTTGTTATGGTGATGAAATAAGCTTTTTAAAATTAGAAATAAGGCCCAGAAATACTAGGAATGTATTTCTGGGCTTTTTTATGGGGATTCTAAATAAAAGAAGAAAAAATATTGCAAATTATCTTGAAATATAAGTAAAATATGTATACAATAAAATAGAAGTGGATACAATTTGAATTTTATCAATCATATACAAATAAAATGTATCCCAATGAAGTTTATAGGGGGAGAAGATATGGAACTTAAGGTAGTGGCTAGCGCTGGAACTTTAGAGTCTAGTGATATCCAAGTTATTATTGAACCATCTGAGGGGGAAATTGAGGTAACTTTGGAAAGTACTGTTATGGCTCAGTTTGGTGATGAGATTGAGAAGGTTATTAAGGAAACTATTCAGTCTTTAGGCGTGAGTAATGCTAAAATATTTGCTAATGATAAGGGAGCTATTAATCCTGTTATCATAAGTAGAGTTCAAACTGCTGTTTATAGAGCGGCACAGTGCAATGACTATAAGTGGATGTAAGGGGGAAGTACAATGAAACTTAGACGTTCGATGTTATTTGTTCCTGGAAATAAGCCAGGAAGTATTAGAGATGTTCATGTTTATAGACCGGATTCAGTGATGTTTGATCTAGAGGATGCTATTGCTTTTAATGAAAAGGATTCTGCTAGATTTTTAGTGCATAATATGTTAAAAACTTTGAGTGCTTATTATAAAGAATTAGGAATTGAGACTGTTGTTCGTATCAATGGTCTTGCTACTGAGTTTTGGAAACAGGATCTTGAAGCAGTAGTTACAGGCGGAGTTGAAGTTATAAGAATACCTATGACTGAAAGCCCAGAGGACGTTATGATTATAGATGCTGAGATTGAAAGAATAGAGAAAGAGTGTGGAAGAGAAGTTGGTTCTACTAAAATAATG
>DALZNT010000213.1:0-3422 GCA_032005505.1 Clostridium sp.
GTAAACTTTATTACCGCCTTAAAAGGGTTTCATATCGCATTGGATAGAACCCTTTATTTAGATATAAATTCATTATAAAATTCTTTATACGGCTGATTATTTGAATAACTAAAAAAGGAGCTACCACTAACAGATTTTTAATCTGCTGAAACGGCAGCTACTTTTTAAATTTATTACTTCGTGTAATTATCGAAATAACCTTGGATGAATATAATAGGAGTTCCCTTATCTCCACTTCCTGAAGTTAAGTCAGATAATGATCCTATAAGGTCAGTAAGTCTTCTTGGAGTAGTACCTTGTGATTCCATAGCTCCAACTAAATCTGATTCTTTATTTTTAATATATTCTGATATTGCCTTCTTAAGTTCTTCACCCTTTAAATCAGCGAAGTTATTATCAGCAAGATACTTTAATTTTATTTCATTTGGAGTACCATTTAAGCCTGATGTATAAGCTGGTGAAACAACTGGGTCAGCAAGTTCCCAAATCTTACCCACTGGATCCTTGAAAGCTCCATCTCCATAAATCATGACCTCAACATCTTTTCCTGTCTTCTCTTTAAGAATAGCTTGTATATTATCAACGATAGGTTGACAGTTACGAGGGAAAAGCTTAACAGTTTCTTCTGTTGATTTGTTTGAACCTAATAATCCATAAGCTTCATTACATCCGCTTCCATCAATAGATTCACATAATATATTATCAAGGCTATAAACCTTTTCTCCACCATTTGCTTTTAAAATTTTCTTAGTTCTAAATCTTGTATGAATGTCACAAGTAAGAACGCTCTTTGTATAATTTAAGATAGTCTTAGGATTGTTTGAGAATATTACTTCACACTCAACACCATATTCCTCTATTAAAGATTTATAATAATCAATGTAATCAACACCAGTGAAAGGATGTTGATTATACCCAAACAGATTACGGAAGTCTTGCTCAGTTAAAACATCTGTCCAAGGATTAACGCCCTTATCATCTAACATATCTAAATCAACTAGGTGATTTCCAACTTCATCAGATGGATAGCTTAACATTAATACTATTTTCTTAGCTCCCTTTGATATACCACGAAGGCAGATTGCAAAACGGTTACGACTTAAGATAGGGAATATTACACCAATAGTATCGTCACCAAATTTAGATTTAACATCTTTAGCTATATTATCTATAGAAGCATAATTTCCTTGAGCACGTGCAACTATTGATTCAGTTACAGTAACTATATCCTTATCATTTATAGTAAAGCCTTCAGCTTCTGAAGCTTTAAGTACACTTTCTACAACGATATCCTCAATTTTATCGCCTTCTTTAATGATTGGGCAACGAAGTCCTCTAACAACTGTACCAACAACTCTTTCCAAAATAATCTCTCCTAACAATTTAAAATTGATTTTAAATATTTCATACTCTTGTAATATACACCAATAAATGATATAAGTAAAATAAATAGAACGAATGTATGATATAAGGAGTGCTTATATGGTTACTAAATTAGATTTATATAAGGTATTTTGTCAGGTAGGAAAAAGTAAAAGTTTTTCAAAGGCATCAAAGGAGCTTTACATGACACAGCCAGCAGTGAGTCAAGCTATAATGCAATTAGAAGGGGAACTAGATATTAGACTTTTTAATAGAACACCTAAGGGGGCATCCTTAACTAATGAGGGAAGCCTTTTATTTGAATATGTAAATTCAGCAATTAATTTAATCAATGCTGGAGAAGAAAAAATATTAGAATTTAAAGATTTAACTATGGGAGAGTTAAAGATTGGGGTAGGAGATACTATATCTAAGTATTTTCTACTTCCATATTTAGAGGTCTTTCATAATAGATATCCTAATCTTAAGTTTAAGATTATAAATGGTACTACCTTAGAACTTTGCGCCTTAATTAAGTCAGGAGAAATTGATATTGCAATCTGTAATTTTCCAATTGATGATCCTTCATTAGAATTAAGACCTTGTGGAGAGGTTAGAGATATTTTTGTTTGTGGAGAGAAGTATAAGGATTTATCAAAGGAGAAAATTTCATTAGAAGAAATGGTGAAATATCCTTTAATATTCCTAGAACCTAATTCAAATTCAAGAAAGTATGTAGAGAAGTTCATGCTATCCAAGGGGATAAAAATCTCTCCAGAGTTTGAACTTGGATCTTTTGATTTATTATTGGAGTTTGCAAAGATAAATTTAGGTATCGCTTGTGTAGTAAAGGAGTTTTCAAGGGATTATTTAGAAAAGGGATTACTGTATGAGGTTAATATTTTAGAAGAAATACCTAGTAGAAGTATTGGTATTTGTTATTTAAAGAGCGTTCCACTTTCATTAGCTTCTACAAAATTTGTTGAGATATTATCCTCTGATAACTCTTCTATAATTTTTTAATATCAAATGCTTTATTCTGAATTTTATAATACTTTTCTCTATAATTAGGCTCTTTCTTAAAGCCAATGACATAATTTTCATAAAATCTAATAGTAAAGACTGATTGAGTATAGGTAATCCCATCGTTATGTGAATTTTATTGTGATTTTTAGTTTTACACCCGAAAACCGAATTTGATGTAAAAAGTGCGTCCCATTTATTTTTTTGATTTGTAAATTATTTATTTAACTGGTAACAATTCGATATAGCCCCTTGTACCAATTGGCTCAAGCTGTATACGTGGATTGGTATCGTCCCATGTGTATCCTATATTTGCCGGATTATATTTTTTTATTGACTCCCAAACCTGTTCAATAGCTTCTCCATAATTTGCTTCTTCAAAGGGCTCACCTTGAAACATCAAATACTTGCTTGCAGAAAGTTCAATCACATCAAAGCCACTAGGAATTATACCATCATAATTTAATGGCAACTCCACTCCTTGCACATACTCTGAGGTGCCCTTTAAGATGTAGCTTTTAGGTAGCCACAAGCATACAGGTTCTCCACTAATAGAATTAATACTTTTTAGTAGTCCCCAAACATCACAACCTACTTCTTCACAATAAGCAAAATAATCAGCAGCCTTTACACCACGTTTAATCAGAACCTTTCGAGCAGGCTTTTCTACAACTTGAACAAATACAGTCTTTAAAATTTCCATAGTTCTTTCCTTAAAATTCATACAACATAAAACTTTGCATTTTAAAGTGTTTTAGGTTATTTTTGTAATTTAATCCTTAAAATCAGAAGCAAATTTACAATGGTAATAAAAGTTTATTAATGATGTGAATTTTACTATGAATTTTCTTGTGGAATATACAATATATATAAGTTTTGTTGAAAAAATATGTAAAGTGTGTTAATATGAAACATATAATCAAGTTCTACCATATACGAGTCTGAAGATGACTACAGAAATCAAAATAAATGAGGGTAAACCCTTTCAAGTCAAACCTGATAAGTTAGCTGAATTTGAAACTTTTATAGTAAATGTT
>DALZNT010000214.1:0-1748 GCA_032005505.1 Clostridium sp.
TCTTCAGTATATGGAATCACCAAGCAAAATCAGGAGCAAATGGTATTAACTGTTTGTTCAAGTATGGGTATCGCTGGCGTGGCATTTCGCTATCAAAATGTATATGGGCCTGGTCAATCACTTAAGAACCCGTATACAGGTATTTTATCTATATTCTCTACACAAATTAAAAATGGAAATAAGATTAATATTTTTGAAGATGGTAAAGAAAGCCGAGACTTTGTTTATATTGATGATGTGGTCGAAGCAACAATTCTAGGATTAGAAAAAGAAGAGGCAAATAATCAAGTATTTAATGTTGGAACAGGCATTGCAACAAGTGTTATAACCGTTGCTGATCAACTTGTTAAAAATTACAATATAGATGTGCCTATCACTATTTCAGGAAATTACCGTTTAGGAGATATTCGTCATAATTATGCTGATCTGACCAAAATTAAGAAGTATTTGGGATTTGAACCTAAAGTTTCATTTGAAGAAGGCATAAAAAAATTTACACAATGGGTAAATACTCAAGAAATTCAAGAAGACCGCTATCAGCAATCTATCAATGAAATGAAAGAAAAAGGGTTGTATAAGTAAATGAAAAAACTTGAGCACCTTAAAGGTAAAAGAGTATTGTTCTTATGTGTACAAACTTTTGATTTAGAAAAAGGGATTGTTCAGCAACTGGAAAAACATGGTGCTCAAGTAACCTATTTTGATGAAAGACCTAAAAATAATAATTTTATTAAAGGATTAATTCGTTTAAAAAGGGACTTATTGCAGCGGAAAATTAATAAATACTATAATAATATCTTAAAAAAGATTAGAAATGAAAAATTTGATTATTTATTAGTTAATCGTGGTGAGGTTGTACCTTCTTTTTTTCTTGAGAAGTTTATAGAGCTTCAACCTGAATGTGTCCGTATATTCTATACTTGGGATAGTTTTCATAATCATAGTCACGGTCTTAAAATCTTAGATTATTTTCATAAGCGATTCACTTTTGATAAAAGGGATGCGGAGAAATATAACATTGGTTTCAGACCTTTATATTTTACCGATAAATATAGAGATATATATGATAATAAAAATAAAAAAGAAATAGATGTATTGTTTTTAGGTACTGCTCATTCTGATCGTTATATAATAAGTAATAAAGTAAAAGATTGGTGTGAAGAAAATAGCTTAACTACATTTAATTATTATTATATGCAAGGTAGGTTAGTATATTTTTATAAGAAATTTTTTGATAAAACATTTTATGATTTTGATTTTAGTAAACTAAGCTTTCGAGGCTTAAGCTTGGATGAAATTGTTGAACTTTATGCAAAATCAAATATTATCTTAGATATTAGCCATCCTGGGCAATCTGGACTAACTATGCGAACTTTTGAGGCTATTGGCGCTGGAAAAAAGTTAATTACAACTAATACAAATATAAAAGAATATCCATTTTATAATTCTGATAATATTTTTATAATATCACGGGATAAACTTGTTCTTGAAAAAGATTTTTTCATAAGTAAATATAGGCCACTGGCAACAGAGTTATACGATAAATGCTCAATTGATGGGTGGATAGAAGATATATTCTTGGGGGATGAAAATAATTATTGGATAAATTTTAAACTTTCATAAATCCTTTAATGAGATTTAAGATTTCATGTTTAGCCTGTATAACAGGCTAAACATGAAATCTTTTTTAATAGGGATGGCTGTAAAATTATATTAATAATATGACTTTAAAATATTTTTATATAGTT
>DALZNT010000214.1:1758-3378 GCA_032005505.1 Clostridium sp.
CATTGAAGTTATTATGCGATTGTAAAAAACCATAAGTTTTTTGTTGAGTTGTAAAGAACTATTTAGAAAACCTGTTAGAATGCATGCGTATCTACTTTCACTACATTTCGTGGATAACTCAAACTTCCGTGTACTTTACAGTAGAAATAAGAGCAAACAATGAAACGACTAATAGATATCGTTATCTCTTTGATAGCTTTGATTATTTTATCGCCAATTTTTATTTTAATCGCTTATAAAGTGAGTAAGAATTTAGGTTCGCCAATTTTCTTTCTTCAAGAACGTCCTGGTAAAAATGGTAAAATTTTTAAAATGATTAAGTTTCGCTCTATGAAGGACGGAGTAGATAAAGATGGGAATATTTTACCAGATGAAGAACGAATTACCCCTTTTGGTCAGAAATTACGTTCTACTACCTTAGACGAAATGCCTCAACTGATTAATGTATTAAAAGGTGATATGAGTATTGTTGGGCCTCGTCCTCAACTTACTGATTTTATGCAGCACTACACACCAAGACAAATGCGTCGCCACGAAGTAAGACCAGGTATGACTGGTCTTGCTCAAGTGAACGGACGTAATAACTTGAGTTGGGAAGAAAAATTTGAATTGGATGTTGAATATGTAGAGAAACATAATATCTGGCTAGATTTTAAAATTATGTTTAAAACAGTGCTGGTAATATTGAAAAAAGAAGGTATTAACTCGCCAGATCAATTGGTTGGAGCAAGTCGTTTTTCAGGTTCATCACAAAAAGATGAAGTAAAATATTAATTAATTGTCATTTATAAAGTTAGTCGCATGATCAAAAAAGCCATTTTACCTGTTGCTGGTTTAGGATCTCGTTTTTTACCAGCAAGTAAGTCAATTCCTAAAGAAATGGTTACAGTAGTTGACCGTCCTGCTATTGAGTATGTAGTACGTGAAGCAATAAAAGCCGGAATTGAGCAAATTATTCTTGTGACTCACTCGTCAAAGTCATCCATTGAAAATTATTTTGATCGAAATTTTGAATTGGAAACGATTTTAGAAGAAAAAAAGAAGTTTGATTTATTAGCAGAAATTAAAGAAATTGTACCTCCTTATGTAAGTGTCGTCAGTATTCGGCAACCTCAACCTTTAGGTCTAGGACATGCTGTTTTATGCGCAAAAAGTATTGTAGGCAAAGAAGATTTTGCGGTGCTATTACCAGATGTATTAGTTAAAGATAAGTCAGATCAAAATGATTTATCACGAATGATCTCACGTTACGATGAAAGTCAAGCAGCACAGATAATGGTAGAGGCTGTACCAGACCACTTAGTAGATCAATATGGCATTGTGGACGTAGTACAAAAACCTAATATAGGTGAAAGTATTACTATGCAGGGTATTGTAGAAAAACCTGCTATTGGCTGTGCGCCCTCAAACTTATCTGTAGTTGGGCGATATATTTTACCTGCAAAAATTATGGAGTTACTTGAAAATACACCTAAAGGTGCAGGTAATGAAATTCAATTAACCGATGCAATTGCTATGCTTCAAAAAATAGAGACTGTAGAGGCTTATCGTATGCAAGGTCAAACCTTTGACTGTGGTAGTAAGCTTGGCTATTTAAAGGCAGTATTGCACTATGGTATC
>DALZNT010000215.1:0-3327 GCA_032005505.1 Clostridium sp.
TTGTCCATTCCAAACGATCCGTCCGGAAATCCGTTCATCAGGTTGGTTCCCATTGCAAGCGCGAGGTAAGGAATTTTGTCTTGCGCGATTCCTGGTTTAAAGGACTCTTTGACTGGAAGTAACGTTTCTTTCGTTTCAGCAAATGCTGTTTTATACTCATTACTGGATGCAACCAATCCGGAACTCAGCCATTTGGCCATTTCTTCGCGAGTAATCGGAGTACTTGGTTTAAATCCGTTTGGATAGTCTTTGGTATTAATGAACCCCAAATTAACTGCCCGATCCACCTCCGCTTTACTCCAGTGTCCATTCAGATCCTTGAATGAATCCGTCTGGGCATCTTCCGGAAGTGTCATGTCTTTGGCTACTCGTGAAATTAGGGACGCAAACTCTGCTCTTGTTACCGAAGCATTGGGCTTGAACAATCCATTACCGTATCCTTTGAAGTATCCCTTTGAAACCGCAGATTCAATAGCAGACTTTGCCCAGTGATTAGCTTGTACATCTTTGAAGGTTGTTGTTGCGGCATAAACCTGGGAAGAAATCAATGTCGATACGACTACTACAGTGCTCATTATAGGTAACATTATTTTTTTCAACTTTTCCACTCTCCGATTAGTTAGATTTTTGGTTAGTTAGGTTCTTTTTCGTTTCTACATGTTCTTTGTGACGCCTTTGTTTTTTCGCACGGTTTACTACTATGTAAATGTTCACTGTGCTCCGGAATCTGCTTGTATAAAATCTTCTGCCTTCTGATTAATGTAGTCCACCAATTCCGACGTATGTCCCAGGTGCCATTTATCCAGTTGCTTAATCCTCATTTGAAGATCACACATGATGGTTACAAGTCACTGACTATGGTTACTTTAGGTACTTTCCGTTGAAGAATTTAGTCAGCCTGAGAAATTTTAAAATCCATCCACCCTGTGTAGTTTTGAATGTATTTTCCGTTTTGGAATTTATCTAACTGACTTACAACTGGATAGTTATTAATCCTAGTTTATCCTCATTATTAGCCATTTTCTAGCTTCTTCACCTATTAGAATAATTGGTTTTTCTTGCGTTCCAATATTGATACTTTTTATATGAGCCTCTCCTACACCTTTAATATTTTTTAATGTCACTCCTTTTAATAATGTTTCTTCAAATGTCGATACACTTATATCTACATCTTCTAATTTTGCATTACTGAAATCAGTGAGATGGAAAAGTGCATTATTCAACTTACAATCTATTAAAATTGCATCTTTAAATCCCACCTTCCAACAGTCACTCTTACTAAATCTAGATTTTTTAATGATACATTTAGAAAAATCAGCATATCTAAGATCAGATTTATAAAAATCGCAGTTATTTAGATACGCATTTCTAAAAGTCGAAGAACATAATAACGATGTATGAAAATCAATGTTTTCCAATTTTAATTTATCAAAGTTACATTCTATTAAATATGCTTGTTCAACCAACTTATTGGATAAATCTATTCCTCTAAAATCAACCCCATCTAAATTTAACATTTCGCCTTCTTTACCAATTGTATCAATCCATTTTTTGTGAAGTTTAAATATTCTTATTGAGATTCCCTTCCATATCCAAACCCCTTATGGATACCATATTACTACCGCCTATTTTTATTTATTGTATAGAGACAGAGAAGATCCATCATCCATATAATACATACCAACTAACCCTTTTCGATCTACGTAAATATTTTCTTTGATCCACAATTTCACTCCTGAACTAGTACTATACTTTGCAAAGAACTGTTCTGAGTTATAGGCTGGCAGCGTCAGGTAACCATATTTTTCAGGTAGTGAAGAAGGTGTAATTCTTTGTCCGCTCAATGCAGTTCTCAATCCAGTCCTAATATGATCAGAGCTAAATTTTTTTGCTTTAGGATAGATTGTGATTTCATGGAATACGGGAATAACATTAGTGTACTCTTTGTAGAAATCTTTATTTTCTTCCGATACAAAGAACGGAGCATAAACGCTCTTTTTGTTAGTCCAATTAGTAGTATTAACATAGATAGTTCGATGCAAGGCTACTTTACCCGCACCATTTGATAATGTTTTTGTTTTCCCAGAAATCACTGCATATGTTTTATCATTTGCTGTTGAAAAAGGGGTCACTTGACTCAAATTAGATTTAGTTGCCCCAACGGCTCTTATCTCATTCAGATCAGAAAATGAAGAAGCCTTTTTACCTTCCATATTTGCGATTCTCAGCAATATTACAGAAGCTTCTGCGCGAGTGGTTGTTTTGGTCATCCCGAATGAGTTATCTGGATATCCAGTCATCACTCCTGTTCCGATAACCACTGAAATGAATGGAGCTTTAGCTTCTGAAATTCCTGGAGAGAATGATTCCTTAACTGGTACAAGCGTTGTTTTAGTATCTTCCAATGCTTTTTTGAAGTCAGTGTCGGCGGTTGCTAATCCGGAACTAATCCACTTAGCCATTTCTTCGCGGGTAATAGGAGTATTTGGTTTAAAACCATTTGGATAGTCTGCAGGATTTATGAATCCCAGAGAAACTGCACGATCAACTTCCTTTTTGCTCCAATGATTGGATAAATCATTAAATACATTGGATATGTCGACGTTGGGATCTGCTTTAGACACACGTGCAAGCAACGAAGCAAATTCAGAACGTGTAACTGAAGCGGATGGTTTGAATGTCCCGTTGCTATATCCTTTGAAGTATCCTTTCGATACCGCTGAATCAATGGATGTTTTAGCCCAGTGATTGCTTGGAACGTCTTTAAACGATGCAGCTGCTTGTATGGACGCCCCCCCCCCCCATTATTGTTGTTACAGCGGTAAGTCCGGCAATAAGAGTAACTAAGATTTTTTTCATGAATTGTGTTCTCCCCTCATTTTTTATTTTCTTTCAATCTTTTCCCTTTACTTGAATGGATTGATGATGGCCACAGCGTACTCATCCAAATCACCATCTCTCAAGAGAATATAATCTGCTGAAGAAAGTTTGAACTTCGTGTAGTCATAATTCTCAACGAATCTCCCATTTTGAAGAAGATCCAAGCTACTTACTACTGGATAGTTATTCATTCCTGTTTTATCACCATTATTTATAAAAGCCGCATCTACCACCGAACGCCCCTTTGCGAAACTATTTTTCACTAGGAACGTTATGGGATTTCCTCTGACACTACTTCTGATCTGTACCACATCGCCGCTACGTCCAGGACCTTTTACCAAATTAATTCTGTACACCACTTGACTATTCCCTAGTTGAATCGTTGAATCACTTTCTTTGATAATCTTCACGCCAGGGTAAGTTTCTTTCTCCAAATTTTTAAAATAT
>DALZNT010000216.1:0-3231 GCA_032005505.1 Clostridium sp.
TCTAATTTATTTAATGGATTAATTTTGAATAAGTATATTTTTATGGTAAAATGGGTGTGAGCAAGCAATGAATATTCGTATTATGTTGCGAAGATTATTTATGTTAGGTGGTGCAGAATAAATATGAAAATTCAAAACAAAAAGACATATATAGCAGTGCTTATTTTAGTAACAATAGAGCAGGTTATTAAAATAGTAATTAACAACAATTTTCTTGACAAAAAATTTCCTATATTGCCTCCTTTGCTATACTTTGAGCCTATGTTCAATAGGGACTATTCATGGTTTAATTCTATGTTGCAATTAGTTATCGGTAAATGGATACATATTTCTATAGTAGCAATTATGAGTATATTAATATATCTGTTTTATCAATATCTAAATAAGCAATTTGGAGCTAACAAAATTATTAATATTATGTATGCTTTTATATTTTCTGGTGCTATATGTTCATTAATTGACAAGATTTTTTGGAACGGTAGTTTAGATTACATATTAGTAAATGGTTTTTTTACGTTTGACTTAAAAGATGTATATATTAATATTTTTATTGGGTTGTTAATCTTAGCATTGCTCTTAAAAAACAGAGTTTTAAACCAAATTGATGATAATATAGTAAAAGATTTTACTAAATATATTCTACGAAAATTATAAACATAAATTACATCATTGAAAGAATAAGAATTATTAAGGGTTGTAGTTAAGTCACATTGTTAGGATTTGACGAACTAGATAAATAGGAATTTGTTGTACAGATTTTTATATACTATGTGCTAAATACTGATAAGAATGAGGGTGATAAATTGAACAGAGATAGAAATTGGACGGTTTTGTTTATAGGCGGTGCTTCAGGTACGGGTAAATCAAGCGTTGCCTATGAACTGGCTCGTTTTTATAACGTGAATGTCATGGAAGTGGATGATATTTGCCAAGCTATAAAGGCAATGACAACGAGAGAGATCCTTCCGGCAATTCATTATTGGAGTACCGGCATAAACTGGATGGATATCGGTGTAAGCGATAATGTAAAGTGGCTTATTGACGTAAGCAAAGAAATGATTCCTGGATTAAAGGCAATTGTTGACAACCACATTGAATCTGATGTACCAGTCATTATTGAGGGTGATTTTATACATCCTGAATTTGCGGTATCTTTTGAAAATCCAAAGATAAAGTCTATCTATGTATATGAGCCGGATAAGAATCAAATTTTGCAGAATTATCTTGCCAGAGAGGGCGGCGAATTGCAACATTTCAGAGCGGATATCAGCGCCGAGTATGGAGATTGGCTGGTGGATAAAGGCGGAAAATTAGGGATTAAAGTGATTGAATCAAGGCCATGGAATACTGTTGTAGACAGGATTATAGAAAGCATACTGTAGCGCATAATTCCAACACATTCCAATTCTATAGTTTGTTTTATTAGAGAGAAGTTCCAGAATTGATTGAGAAGATGTGAAGAAAATTATGTTTATGTGGTCAGGAGGTTTTGAATTCCAAGTTGTAGAAGTGTTAAGAGAGCGAGAAATAGGAATTTAGCATAAAAACTAAATGGAGGTTTGATTATGTATTATGAACAAGCTAGGAACTTTATTTATAAGAATGCTAGGCCACTTGATATAGCAAGGTGGAAATATCTGTTTGAAAACGGAAGCAAGGAAGATATTCTGATATCATTAACTGCGTACCAAAATGAGGATGGAGGTTTTGGAAATGCACTTGAGCCAGATTGTTGGAATCCTAATTCATCTCCAGTTCAAACGTGGGTTGCCACGGAGATAATTAAAGAGATAAATTTGAAGGATAAAAATCACCCTATTATACAAGGAATATTGAATTACTTGTCCTTGGGAAAGGATTTTGATGGACATACATGGTCAAATACAGTGGCTACTAACAATGATTATCCACATGCACCCTGGTGGAATTTTGAAACTTCTCAGGAAACATCATATAATCCTACAGCATGCTTTATTGGTTTTATATTGAAATTTGCAGATAAAAATAGTAAACTCTTTGAATTGGCTTGTATTCTTGCTAAAGAAGCATACAGTTATTTTAAAATACATTTTCCTATGAAATCTATGCACACTGTTTCTTGCTTTGTTGAATTGTATGAGTATATAAAAGAAAGCTCAATGAATGAGCTTTTGGATATAGAGGAATTTAATACATTACTACACCAACAGATCCAACATGTTATAACATACGACACATCAAAGTGGACAGTTGATTACGTATGTAAACCATCTTTATTTATAGGCACTAAAACAAGTGATTTCTATATGCAGAATAAAGAAATATGCAATTATGAATGTGAGTTTATTTTAAAAACTCAAGAATCAGATGGTACATGGGGTATCACATGGTCATGGACAGATTATCCTGAACAATGGAACATTAGCAAAAATTGGTGGAAATCAGATTTGATTATAAAAAATGTGCGATATATTAAAGCAATCCGTAGCTAAATTCCAATATGTAGGTTAGATTGGAAAGTAGGAATTTGTGGAGGTGTTTTTATGAATAACGAATGGTCAGATTTAAATAAAAAAATGCATACACAAATAAGGAAAAAAGTTACTTTTAATAAAGGAATTTGTACATTATTAGAGTTAAGAAAAGAATTGATGAAACATATAATTGGCTTTAAAGAATTTTTGAATAGAGATGATTTTAATGCAATGCCTTTTATCAATGCAAAAGGATATCACAATAAAACAATTGCCTATTCTTTATACCATATTTTTAGAATAGAAGATATAGTATCTAATTCTTTGATTAAAAAACGAGAGCAAATATTTTTTAAAGATAACTATCATGAAAGAATAAATTCTCCTATTATAACAACTGGTAATGAACTGGTCAAACAAGAAATTTCAATATTTTCTTCAAAACTAAATTTGGATGAATTGTATCAATATATTAGTGATGTTGATGTTTCGACAACACAATTATTAAAAGAACTTTCATATGAGGATTTAAAAATAAAAATGACTGAACAAGATAAGGAATTACTTAAGTTATTGGATGTAGTTACTAATGATGATAATGCTAATTGGTTAATTAATTATTGGTGTGATAAAAATGTTCAGGGCTTAATTCAAATGCCATTTTCAAGGCATTGGATAATGCATATAGAAGCCAGTTGGTGTTAGTATATAAGTATGGACACTAAAAGTTGAACAAAGTAAAATATAATTATAAGAAGGAGATGTTCAACTATGGCAC
>DALZNT010000217.1:0-3206 GCA_032005505.1 Clostridium sp.
ACGAATATTGCTTTTATTAAATGTTTTATTGTTCGTACTTTTATAATAATATATTTCCAACAATAAATAAACCCCTATTCAGAAAATTAATATTTTTTTAAATAATTTATGCAATCTCAAACCTTTAAAACTTAATTGTGCTACACTTATGTATTTTTCGTAAACCATATGTATGTCTATAAAAAAGAAACACCTAAACTAACCAATAATTTGTTAATTTAAGTGCTTCTCTTTTTATTATATTTTAACTATGATGTTTAGACAAATTTGCTGCCCCAATTATGCCACCATCATTCCCTATTTCCGATAAAACTATTTTAGCTACGTCTGTATCTTTAAAATAAAGTCTTTCACTAACTTCTTTTCTAACCTTAGAAATAAGGAAATCTCCAGCCGCTGAAAGACCTCCACCTATTACTATAACTTCAGGGTCTATAACCGCAATAGTATTTACTATACCTATGGATAGATATTTCACCATTCGATCAACTACTTTATTTGCTAGTGCATCTTCTTTGTACGCAGCATCAAAAATAACCTTACCATTTATTTTTTCTAAATCATTTTCAATCATATTATTAATTAAAGATGCTTGTCCCTCTTCAATTAATTTTCTTGCATATTTAATTATAGCAGTAGAGGAACAAAAGGTTTCTAGACATCCATTTCTTCCACAGTTACAATCAAAGTAATTATCTCCAACTATCATATGTCCGATTTCGGCTCCTATTCCATGTGCTCCATCATATACATTCCCATTAATAATTATACCAGCACCTATACCTGTACCCAATGTAAACAAAACGCCTTTATCAAAGCCCTTCATTGAGCCTATAGCTAACTCAGCTACGCCTGCTACTGTTGCATCATTTCCAATGAAAACTGGTATATCTATAGCTGCTTCTATATATTCTTTTATATGTACATTTTTCCACTTTAAATTTACACATTCAATTATCATATTTGTTTTAGGATTAACGATACCTGGTACACCTATCCCTATACCTTTAACTTCATTTTTAGTTATATTACTGCTATAAATAGCATTCTTAATTAATTCTATTATATCATCAGCTATTTCCTCAAAATCTAAGCCCTTTCTTGTAGGTATAGAATCTTTATATATTAGCTGATTATCATCATCCACTACTCCTATACCAATATTAGTCCCCCCTAAATCTATCCCAATATACATATTAAATCCCTCCAACTTTTATTTGCTTATTAAATCTATTGAAAATATAAAATCCACATAAAAATGTAGCTACACCACTTAAATCTATAAGTACATCTCTTACTTCTGAACTTCTACCTAAAATAAATCCTTGTAAAAATTCATCACCTAAAGCAACTAATACCCCCACTAAAAGTATAAATGAGTAATTATATTTCTTGTTTTTAAAACTTCCATGGGTAGCTGTAATTAGCGTTGATAGAATAAAATACTCTGTAAAGTGAGCTCCTTTTCTTACTATAAAAGTAAGTGTTTCTTCAAAAGTTCCACTTAAATTTAGCCAATTTAATATGGCATCTACAATCTGAGAACTTGCAGCAGAAGATTCAACCGCAGGTTTAGATGACATATAAAAAATAAAGCTAATCCATAATATGGTCATTGTCAATAATACATATTTTCTTTTGATAAAATCTCCCCCCCATTATATTATTTAAATCCATTTAAAATTTCACTTCAGCAATTCATATATTCCTCTAGCATAAATTTCTGTTAATTTTAATAGCGAATCTATTGATATAAATTCACCTTCTTCATCATTTTTGTTAACTTCGTTAGGAAAAATTGGTCCAAATGCAATAGTGTTACTAATAGCTCTTGCGTAACTCCCTGCTGATGTAGTATATGGTTCACTATCCTTATCACCAGTAACGTCCCTATAAGCCTTCATAAGTTTTTTCACAACAAAACTATCCTTTGAAAATGATACTGCCCTTAAATGCTCAATATTAGATATTTTTAGGTGCGAATACTTAAACCCATCCTTAACTTGCTCTAAGACCTCATTGTACATGTAAGAAATTGGATGAGTAATATGTACATTTAGCTTTACATTACCATTAACAAGATTTATCTCATCGACATTAAATGTAAATTCACCTGATTCATCTCCCTTAAAAGAACAATTAATCTTTTCACCGTTATATGATGTAGAAATAAGCATCTCATACTCATCAATAAAGTCTTTTTTATCTATAAAATCATCAAACCTTGAAAGAAATTTCATTCCATAGGATATAGCATTTATTCCCTTTTCAGGTGTGCAGCCTAAAGCACTTTTCCCCATAAACTCTATAGATATTAGTTTGTTTTGTGCAAACATTTTATACTTTATATGTTCTTCCTTGGAAAAATTCTTTAACTCGTCTTCCACTTTCACCTTAAAAATATCATCACAACTAAGTATTATATTCACCCTAGATGGCACCCCATCTCCAGCTTTCCCACCAACAATTTCAACTATATTTATTGGTGAATCATACTTACTTTGTATTTGCATTTCAAGTAATAAATTTATAATTCCCTTCTCACCATAGACCACTGGAAATACTCCATCCGGTGTGAATCCTATATCAGGAGCTTCTTCATATTCCTTATAGTAATTAATACTTTTACATGTGGTTTTTTTATCACAACCGATAATTAATCTGACCTTTTTATCTTTAGGTACTAAATTTTCCTCGTTTAGAAACTTCATTGCATAAAGACACGCAATTAATGGTCCTTTACCCTCAATTGCTCCATTACCATATATTTTATTGTCAATTACTTTCCCTTGAAATGGAGTATTTGTCCACCCTTCTTCTAGCGATACGTCTACATTACATAGTATTCCTACATTGTAATCTCCATTTCCAAGCTCAATATGTCCGCAATGACCACAAAAATTTTGAGTTTTAAACGTAAATTCATTTCCCTTATCTAATACATACTTTAATCCTCTATAGATCCCTTCTCCATAAGGCATATTAGGCTTTTTAATATCCTGAACTGTTTTAATATTTATTAATTCAATCAAGTCTTTTATTATTAATCCTTGGTTTTTCTCTATATATTCCTCAAACATATTACCTTAAAAATTAATGTTTTACAGGCATTAACTTTAAGATTCACCTCCCAAAATTTGCATCCTCATAATATATACTATAACTCTATTAAATACACTATCCTCTTATCTAATGTGTAAATTTTA
>DALZNT010000218.1:0-3182 GCA_032005505.1 Clostridium sp.
TCCATAATTATGTATATATGTAACAGTATAAAAACTGTCCACTTATATAATATAACGATATTAATCCCTACACAATACTTGATTTTTTATTAGTACACCATATATACACCATATATACATTATTTGTAAAGTGTTATATAATTGTTCCAAGAGGTGATGTAGATGAGAAGTGAGAAATTTAAAGGGTTAGAGGTTGATATACAGAAGGCAAAAGAGGGTTCTATAGAAGCCAAGGAGAGTATTATTAAAAGATATAAAAATTTTGTTTATACAGAAGCTTTTAAAATAAGAATCCCTAATTTCGATATAGAAGATATAGTTCAGATTGGAACTTTTACAATACTGAAATGCATTAATATATTTGACCTGGATAAAAACAAGAATTTCACTAGTTATGTTACAAGAGCCATAAAAAATAATTACTTGGACCTTTTGTTAAGAGAAAAAAAAAGGCATGGAAGAAATACCTCAGATGAAATGCTAAGTCAAATAGCAGATAGCATTAATATAGAAGATAGTGTACTTATGTCTATTGAGGTATCTAAGCTACATGAAGCTTTTAAGACACTAACTATAGAGGACTTAGAGTTAATATCTCAACTGTATTTTTATGGAGCTACAATTAAGGAAATTGCGAAAAATCCAAATGTAAGTTATACAACTATATACAGAAGAAAAAATAAAGCTTTAAATATGCTTATGACTTCACTGGCAAGTGAGATAAGCGTGTAAGATGAATAAAACATTAAAGGTAAAAGACATACTGACAGTAAATGAAGTATCTCAAATCCTCAATATGAGATATGAAACTATACTTAGATATATATCAGACAAGAAGCTTGTAGCTTCTAAGTTAGGAAGGGTTTGGAGAATAAGAAGAACCGACCTAAATAAGTTCTTGTTAGAGCGAGAAAATATAAGAAATTAAAAAACCTTCATGGCTGCTATAGTTTAGCTGCCATGAAGGTTTTTATTTAAATTACACTATTGCTTTTATACTTTCTTTAAATTCAATAGGGGTACGGCAACATAGCCATCAAGCTAAGCCACATTAAATAATATCGGACTATCACCAGCTACAATATTTTACCATTAATTTTTCTTTCGTGAATTTGAATGGTGTATTTTAAGTTCATATTAGTATTCAAATAATTTCATGGCACGCCAAAAAAACCACCATATAGTGGTAATATTCACAATTTTTATTAAGTTGTTTTATGCTGCAACTTTAGTCTGCGCTGATGTTCGATTATAACAAATTCCAAGGATATCAAAAACGGTTTTCTTATCTTTTTTATGAGATTTCAAACCATTCCTAACTACATTTTCAAATATTAATTTTAAGGTGTTGAAAATTTTATTAGGGAATTTGATAAGCTCAAAGTATAGCATATCAATATGTTCATGAACTATTTCACAAGTTTTAATTTCACTGGTTTCAAGCCCTTTATTTTCTAAAGATAAAGTCCTCATTTTAAACATTACAGCAGAGCTTATGAGCAGCAAAATAAGTTTTCCATAAAGCTGACATTGAAAGCGTTCTATTTTAACTAACTTTACAGCATGTATACTAAATATAGATTTCCATGTTTTAAAAATTATTTCTACCTGCCACCTTAAGGAGTAAAACTCATGAACCTGCTTTGCACTTAAAACTTCTTCTGTAATATTCGTTATATAAATAGATATACCTAATAGTTCAATTGTATTATCACTTTTTTCTATACCCTTTTTTTTAGCAGTCTTCACAGATTTTTCTGTTCTTTTCTTCAATTGTTCATTTGTTAGTTTATACAAAATAAGTCTTGTTTTTAGGCTCTTTTCCTTGCCTACATAGACATCCTTAATTTCATAACGTTGCCCTTCTCCCATCTGTTTCATTATGTCAGAAATATAGATTCTTTTAAAAAGGCTTGATTTTTTAGGAGTGCCATTCTTATAGTGCTCTATATTCTCATTGTCTATATACACAGCTATATTAGGTTTGAGTCTCGATATGTAAAAGGCCGCTCTATCTTCTATATCCAAAAAATCTTCAAAATTAAAATACCCAAGATCTCTTAAGATAAGATCTCCGGCTTTGATAGTATCTCTTATCTTGCTACCAAAAGTATTGTCACTTCCTGAGCCCGCTCCTACTTGTATATTAAGAAGATTTCCAGATTTTAATTCACATTCTAGTTGTATTTTTACACCTGAAGCTTGAGAACAGCCACCAGATCCAGGGTAAATATCTTTATAGCTTTCTGGTACTTGAAAAGCAGTAGAATCAAGTATTCTTATTCGTTTGAAATATTAATCCCATGCACTTGGCATACAAGTGTTATTTGTTATTGTTTGGCTAAGCAGGTTCTCAAAAATCTTCTTTAAAAATTCCACGCATTTTTCATTTAAACGTTGATCTAATGCTTGATTAGAAATAACTATTCCTATTTTTGCACTAAGTTTTGTACATAAGGTAACAAGTGTATTACTTGCAACCTCTGCATCCATAAAGCAGCATAAGCAAACGAATTCCCATGCTTCAATCTTACATTTTCTTTTCACAAAACCTGTTTCTCTCGCTATTTTTTCAATCTCCTCTCTTGAAAAACAGTTTTTAAGTTCAGCTGCAAAACGCTTTATATCTTTATCTAATTTTAAGTTTTCTTTTATCATTTGTAAGTTCCCCCTATTGATGTGTTGTTATTATCTTTCAAATGATAACATTTTTACAAATGGGGGGCTTTATTTTTATAGAATTTTCTTAGCTTGATGGCTATGTGGCGCTACCCCTAATAAGGATATAAATTAAAAGTGAGGTAATAAATTAATGCCAAATAAAAAAACAGCAGCATTAACTACAGAACAATATAAAAGTATTATTAAAACTTTAAAAGAAGGATTTATTGTTGATGGTAAGGTTTTTAGAATTAATAATAGAATAGCAACAATTTTAGTGCTTGAAGCAAACTTAGAATTAAGAATCGGAGATGTATTAGCATTAACATTACATAGCATCATAAAAGATGGGGATAGGTATAGGCTTAATATTATAGAGGATAAGACCGATAAGCAAAGAGCCTTCACAGTACCATTAGATATATATAACTATATTAAGATGTATTGTCTTGAGAATAATATAAAATTCAATGCCAGGATATTTGACTTAAGCGATAGAGCAATACAAAAGCAATTGAAAA
>DALZNT010000219.1:0-3175 GCA_032005505.1 Clostridium sp.
TCTCATTTTGCATTTTAATTTCCCCCGGTCCCTTTAATGGGGATCGGGAATATAAAAAACAAAAAGAAAATCAAAAAGATTTATAACTGATTGACTTTAAATAAAGAGGCGCTAGAGATATTATCTAGTTGCATAATTAATTATGAAGCTTTATTCATGCCACATCTAAAAAAATCTGCTCAAATCAGTAATTTTGCTACTATCCAATTTCATTATTATTTTTATTGTAAACTTTGCAATACACTTCCTTTCCTACTTTCAAAAAAAAGAAGAAAACTATTGCTACAAATTGTCCAATTCCACTTGCCATTAAGTTGCTAAGTCCAAATTTCTCACAGAGAAATAACGCAATTGTAGTGACCGTATAAATTGTAGTAACCTTTTCTAGTTTATTTATTTTTTCCCATAACACTTTATATCGTCCATCATCAGAACACAAAAATGTGTTCATCTCATCCCTGACTAAGAACCACATTTTTTTTGGCAATCTTTTTTCTGGCTTATCATCATCTTTATTGGATGCAAATAGTGAATTACTGCCACCCTCATATAAAAAAGATGCCATGTCATCTGGGGTTTTAATATTATCAAGTATTTCGTATGATGCTATTACACTTGATATTTTACTCAACTCATTAATATCTATAGAATCAATTAAATCATTCTTATTCATATTTAACTCATTATTATTAAATTTTATAAAATTCGAGGATATTTTTCACGAATTCATTCCAGTAATTCTGATTGAATTCAAGTGCCAAAAACTTGTGGTGGCAAGTAAATCTGATTGTTTTCTCAGCAGCGGCGATACTATTTCCATACTTATGAATATCAGCAAAACTTCCTTTATCAGACCCTTTAACTCTAACATTAATACATAAGAAAGATGAAGCTAAATTATTGTCTTCAATTATTTTATTTTCGTTTTTTTTAGTAGCTATTTTACCAGTTAAATTATAGCTATCATCCTCTATTATTTTTGTTGCGAGAATTTCGTTTTTTATACCATCTATAAACTCAAAATTGAGTCTTCTAATATACATTGAATCATTTTTATTTATTTGTTTTATAATTATCCCTGAGCCATCTATTTTAATCATTCCTTTGTTCGTAATGGATGCATCAAGATAAAGATAAGTTATGTCATTAATCCTTTGGAACTTACCGTCATAAAAACAAACAACATCATAACCCCCACCAAAATGATCTTTTAAAGTATTGGAATTCTTTTTATAGATCAGCTCATGATTCATTAAATGACTGAACAAAAAAAGACAACTACACACTGAGTCAACAACTATATCCTCGATACTTTCTACAGAATTCTTATTCTTAAAAATATCTATAGCTTCCTCAATGGCTTCACTACCAGTCCCTGAATAAATTAATTCATCAAATGGTTTTATGCCATCTTTTTTAATTTTAGTGTTGTAGGAACTTAATTTTGGCCATTCGTCTCTAATCACACACCAAATAAAAGAAACATTTTTACTAAAAGCTATTTCTTGAAGTATTTCCTCATCAGAGGGAATTGATTTTTCAAATTTCTTTTTAAGAACTCCTATAATTGCTATTGCCTTTAATACATCACCCGCCCATGATATTACAAAGTTTTCATTTATAATTTCGATTTTTTTTATCATCCCATAAATCGAAAATTTTGAATCCACATTATGAGACTCGCTTTCCGTCAAGGTAGGTATGACACCTCTGGTTTCTTGGTTAATGTTGCTGGTGGTAATTAATAGATCGCTTATAATTACAGGATAACCGCTAAAGCTTAAGCCTGCGATAATGGTCATATGAATGCTCTCTTTCTATAAAAAATCAATACGCAAGTTATCTGATTAAATCATATTGAAAATCTTTATTCATCTTTTTTAACATGTGTCAACTTCATTAATCCGAAAATATGTCTTTCCAAACTATTGATGCCAAATGTTCATAAGCCTACTCTCTAGCCGTAAGGTGGGCAAAATGGGGAGTATTTAAATGTTAAACCTCAAAACATATCACAACTCATTGATAATTAATTTATATTAACCAAAATCAACATTCAGATCCAGAACATTGAGTAAAGTTGCATACAGTCGCACTCAGTAGCAGAAAACCAATAAAGCCCGCTAATTGCGGGCTTTATTATTTTCATGCTGTTGCATAACATCGCGCATTTTCTTTGTACCCAAAGTACTTTCCTCGCTCCAGCTTGGGTACAAAGCACTATTCAATGTTAATGCAACACTATGGCAAAGCTGACAGATATTCAGATGCAGGCATGGATTAAGGCAGGAGAACGGCTTGAGGGGCACCCCATGGAGATCATAGCCGTTCACCACAGAAGTAGTGGTTTCAGTGATGTTCTGGTCACCATTTTTCCGCCAACGGATAAAGGAAAGATTAACTGATGGTTAAAAAACAAAGGTATTTAAAAGATAAACATGGCATTCCTGAACCTGACAGTGATGGTCATTTTTATGTGACATTCTGGTTATTTGGTGAGGGTTATAAAGAAGAAGGTAAAAATGACAGGCTTTGCTTTAATGATATGAACCCGCCTGTAAATTGTATTGAAAAGGACAGGGTATTTTCAATCAGTTCCAGCAGGAACAGAGGCACTATATTTACATTAAATGATGGCGAATATCGGATGAAAAAAGAGGGTAAAATAATCAAACTTAAAAAAGAATAAGTCCGTCCTCGCAGGTTGAGACAGTACTAAAATCATCCTTTTTTCCAGGGCTTACACCAGCTATACGGAACGTACCTTAGGATGTCCTCATCTGGTGCCACCCAATGCAGAAAAAGACGCTAAAATCGGGCCATATTCCTAATTTTTGTCTGCCGGGCATCTAATATTATACAGCCCGCGTCAGCGGCGTATAATTTGGCTTTATCTGAACGCACTTATGGATTATTGCACGCAAGGAGGCGAAGTTATGCCAGCCCTGGAGTTCCCCTGTACCTTTTTCAAGTCTCGGAAACGCATGGACGACTACAACGCCGACGATATGCGCTGTGGTGACCTTTCCGAAGCAGAGCTGAAATCCCAATACCAGCTGAATTATATTTCCGATCGGGTTGATCCTTATACGTTAACCCGACGTTCCTCACTGGATCGCCCTCAGTCCATGTTCTGCTGCAATCTGCGCGGAGCCGGTGAGAAAATCACTCGCAA
>DALZNT010000220.1:0-3168 GCA_032005505.1 Clostridium sp.
GCCCTCACTGCGCTCGAATCTACCACATATACTATGTTAGGTAGGAGGTGAGAAACATGCCACTCGTGACACCATTTCAGAACAGTTTGAGATTTGCTGCAACCATTGGTGATGGAACCGGGACTGGAGCAACGTTTGCGATTGCTGCGACCGCTTTTACAAATGATGCGGGTGTAGCTGCAACGGCATTCCCAGGCACGTTCAACTATTACAATCTTTATATTAATGGCCTTATGCAAACAGCAGATACATCCTCGGCTACGACAACTACACTTACAATCCCTGGTGGAGATGCATTAAATGCAGGGACTCCAATTGTTGTACAATTTGTAGTGTCTTAATGAAGTTGTAATCATGCTGTATCGTTAACTTGTGCGACTTCTATCTGAGATAGAAGTCGTTCTTTTTGTACAAGACTCTCGTCGACATAACGGTATTCATTCATGCATTAATGTGCAAAAATGCTTACCCAAGGATGTTGCCCAACTACCGGATAACCTCTGAGGAAATGATCCTTCCGTTTGATTCCAATCCTCACTCTCACTTGTTAAAATTTAGGTACATAAACTATGGTCAGGTTGGCGGTGAAGATAGGATGCAACGTATTCAGGTACATCCCGATGTGTTGGACGAGAAAGCTCGATTGGTCCAGCAGAAGAAACAGGAACTGGAGCGAATGGTCTGGGAACTGGAGAAATCCATCTATATGTTGCAATCCGATTGGTCGGGTGTGACCGGAGAGCGTTTCTTCTGGGATTTTATGCAGGCAAAAGAAGTGTTCCCGACCACAATCGGGCTGTTGGACAAGATCCAGAATGAGTTTACGTTTATCGCAAAGAACTTTAGAACAACGGACGGCTCGGGCGAGGTGGCGTTGTACATCCCAGAAGAACTAAAGCCAAGCTTCGGCACCGGACTGGTCGATAAAGCAATTGGTGACACCGTTACGGGACTTGGTGAGATGGCAGAAGCGTTCATTTATAAACCGTTTAGTACATTAACCAGTCTGGCCTATGCCATGACCGTAGGCAAAGTTGTAGACGTTGGGCGGGGCATTGGATTTGCATGGGATGCGGCTTGGGGCACAGGAACGGCAAGGTCTGACATCGAGCAGTTTGTGGATGAGCAGAAGAAGCAGCTCGATGAGGATAAGTCGGGCTATTATAAAGGTGCCATGTTAGGCCAGGCTTTCTCCTTTTTTCTCTTTGGCAAAGCCTTGCACTCGAAGGATCACCATGAATCGGGTGGAGCAGTGGAAGGTAAGAAGGAGAAGAGTGAGGGAAATAGTCTGAACCATGATGGAAGGCTAAGAACGGAAGGCACTAAAACCACATACACAAATTCATTCGGGAATGAAATATCTTGGACTAATCAAGGTCCTAAGGATATAGATGCAATTATTGAAAAAAATTTGAGGAGCTCAAAACCTGGTGATATTTTAGAGGGGCGAGTGGCAGAGACAATAAGAGAGACTGGTAGATTAGAAGGTACAGGTATAGAGTTGAAATTGCAAAATAAATTAAAAGCAGGAGATATCGATATTCTGACAGAATCGCATATTATTGAGGTTAAGAAGTCTTTAAGTGCCTTAGATGAAAAACAACTGGATAAGTTGATCAATCCATCAAATAAAAATTATTTTAACTATGACAATCGAGAAGTTATTTATTACATCGAAGATGTAACTGTAAAAAATAAAACTCAGTCTGATTTAGTTGAAAAATTAAAAGATATGAATATAAAATTAATTAGCTCATTAGACGAATTGAAGGAGGTTATAAGTAAATGAGTTCAGTAATCATTCTAAAAAAAATCTCAAAATATTCTCCGGAGCAGACTCTTGAGAACTTTAAGCATGCAGCACAGAGAGCGAATATGTATTGTTTTCATTTATCAGTTGATCTTGATCCAGATAACAACTTTCAATCTGCAGAAGGCACACTATCTGAAGTAAATGAGGAGACCCTTTTAAATACTGATGATGAAGAAACTATTAGATACTTCACTTTTAACGTTAATAAAGTTGTCGAAGATTCATATGATAGTTTTACATGGCTCACCCAATCAACAGATTATTTTTGGGCAGTGGATATTGTGAATATTAATCATGAATATGAATTTATTTATAGGTTTGTAGTAGAGTATTTTCAACATAATAGGGAAGATTACTTATGGTTTGATGATGCTGAGTGGTATTACACAGCTGACGATATCTTGAAATTAAGTCAAAGGCCGTACAACCCAAAGTGGTGTAGCGAGAAGGTTGTGTAAATACGAGGGTGGGCCTGGCACTATATTTGTAAGTGAAGATTATGACATTAAATTAAAGTTTAGTTGTTTGATTTTATATCTTCGTATAGTAATTGGGTTAACGAGCTAATGGTCTTCATCGGAAAATTAATTGATGGTATGGATGGGGATTGTCTTTTAGAGTTGAATGATAAGCCAATATTACTGCGTAAAAATAGTGTAATAACTGCGGATGATAAAAAGCTAAATGGTTCGGTTGAATTTCCTTTTCATGGATTAGGATTAAGTTATCAGATTGGAGATATAATCTAGGAGTGCTCAGAAGTTCGTGTGGGCTAGAAAGTCCGGTTTGGGGAAGATAAATAAATGGATTACGAATTATTTCTACGATCTAATTTAGATCTTAATGCTCTAGGGAAACTGTTACGAAGATATACCTCTGAATTTGTTAACGGATCGGCTTCTTTTAATAGTAACGATGAAGAAATTGTAATTGGTTCTGACTTTTTCTCATTGACACTTGATATTGATGATATCTCTGATATCACTTTTGTTCAAAAGCATTATAACTTAGATGTGAATGTATGCATTAGAACTCAATTGTTTGGAAGTACTTTTTCTGAAGGTATAGAGCATATTTTCAGAATTATTAGTAAGCTTATAAAACATACTGAGGATAATCTTTTGCTCCTAGAAGATGGTTCTACACAACTGCTAAGAATGGAGAATGGTCTGTTGACGGTCAATAATCGGTTGGATGAATATCAAACTAAATATCTAACTTCAAGGCTTCTTCTACTACTTGACCGTCCTTATATTGAAAAAGAGCTATTAAGCTAAAGAAGCAGCAGGTAGACGAAATAATGATACTACTTAAAGGCACTTCTACCACATAAATGTAGAGGTGCTTCTTACTAT
>DALZNT010000221.1:0-3164 GCA_032005505.1 Clostridium sp.
CGTATTTTATTTATCAAGTTTGATTCATTTTGTTCTACAAATCTAATCATTATATATGTAGGTTATGAATATGAAAAACATTCAGAAATCACTTCTTGCAGCATTAATAGTTGCTGGTTATGCGGTAAATACTCAAGCAGCTGTTACTGGACAGGTTGACGTTAAATTAAATATCTCGACAGGCTGTACTGTAGGTGGTAGTCAAACTGAAGGAAATATGAACAAGTTTGGTACTTTAGATTTTGGTAAAACTTCCGGTACTTGGAACAACGTATTAACGGCTGAAGTTGCTTCAGCTGCAACAGGTGGCAATATTTCTGTAACTTGTGACGGCACAGATCCAGTTGATTTTACAGTCGCAATTGATGGTGGTGAACGTACAGACCGTACTTTAAAAAATACTGCTTCTGCTGATGTAGTTGCATATAACGTTTACCGTGATGCTGCACGTACAAACCTCTATGTTGTGAACCAACCACAACAGTTCACTACAGTGAGTGGACAAGCTACAGCGGTGCCAATTTTCGGTGCAATTGCACCAAATACAGGTACAGCAAAAGCACAAGGTGATTATAAAGATACTCTATTAGTCACTGTAAATTTCTAAATATAAAAAGAAATAATTAATTGAGTGACAGGTTTACTCAGAGACGAGTGAACCTGTTTTAAATGGAGGGAAGATGATATTCAATCGCGGTTCAGCATTTATATTTTCATATTTTTTAATTACTTCATTAAATGCGGGTGAAATTGGAGCTAAATTAACGAGTCAAATTGAATTATTACCTTCTTGTTCTATCAATAATAAAGTTGTAGAAAATAATACAGCAAATTTAAATTTTGGATCTGTAGATTTTGGAGAAGCTACAACTACTTTTAATGGAGTGTTGGAAGCAAGTTTAATAAATAACGGAAATTCCGGCTTACAAATACAATGT
Organism: Clostridium sp.; assembly: GCA_032005505.1. Classification (GTDB taxonomy): domain Bacteria; phylum Bacillota; class Clostridia; order Clostridiales; family Clostridiaceae; genus Clostridium_J. The sequence goes on from DALZNT010000221.1 coordinate 939, forward strand.
GCTGGTATTTCAAATGTAAAAATAATATTTGGATCTGGAAATAATGATAGTAAAGTTCCTGTTTCATTCTCACAAAATTATTATCATGCATTAAGTAATGGTAAAGATTTTATCGCTTATAATTTACTCTATGGTTTAAATAAACAAGTCATTAGAGCAAATGATGTTTTTATACTTAATGATATGAATACTAAAAAGAATATCGATATTTTTGGTCAAGCTGTACATGATGGTAGTGGTATATCTAAGGGTGAATATAAAGATATAGTGCCAATTACAATTGAGTTTTAAGAAAATGAAATTTTTTTATTTTAAGGCAGTGTTGTTGCTATCTATTAGTCAACTTATATATGCAGCTGATCCTCAATTAAATTCGAGTTTTAAAGTTCAAGCTAAAATTGAAAATGGTTGTTCGATAGATAATATCGAACAAAAGATTGATTTTGGTCAATATTCGGCTTTATCAAAAGATAAAGTGGTTGCTAGTATTATAAATAGTAAAAGTTCTTGGAATATACGCTGTACAGAAAGTTTACCTGTAAGTATTTCTATAGATGGTGGTGAAAATCTACAAAATAATATAAGGCGAATGAGAAATAGCTCATCTTCTAATTATTTGCCTTACAAATTATATAATTCGAGTAGTTTGTCTGGTGAATATGTAATTGGTAATAAATATTTATTGCCTGCTACAACACCTACAAACCGTCTAGCAAATTTTGAAATATATGGTGTCGTTGATTTAGAAAATAATAATGAATCACATGCGGCTGGAATTTATAAAGATACTGTTTCAATAATGATTACATGGTGATTTGTATGAACAATTCTGCATTTATTAAAAATGGCATTTTAAAATCTTTTTTATTTGCAAGTACATTATCACTTGTTACACCTGTGATGGCACAAGCAACTTTTCTAATTTGGCCAATTTATCCAAAAATAGAAGCCAATGAAAAAGCAACCGCGGTTTGGCTCCAAAATACTGGCAAGACCGATGCGATGGTGCAAATTCGGGTGTTTAAATGGAGCCAAAATGGTTTAAAAGATGACTATAGCGAGCAATCAGAAATTATACCTAGCCCGCCTGTAGCTAAAATTAAAGCAGGCGAGAAGCATATGCTTCGTTTAACCAAAAGTTCCAATTTGCCAGATGGCAAAGAGCAGTCATATCGTTTGATTGTAGATGAGTTACCAATTCGCCTTTCTGATGGAAACGAACAAGATGCTTCTAAAGTAAGTTTCCAAATGCGTTATTCAATTCCGTTGTTTGCCTATGGAAAAGGTATAGGCAGTGGCTTAACTGAAGAGAGCCAAAAAGCGAATGCAAAAAATCCTTTAGCCAAACCTGTTTTACAGTGGTCAGTCCGCAACAATGACAAAGGCCAGTCTGAGCTATATTTAAAAAATAATGGACAGAAATTTGCTCGTCTTTCTGCGCTTAAAACATCAAAAACTGGTCATGATATTTCTTTAGGAAAAGCTGCTTTCGGCTATGTGTTATCGAATAGCACTGTGAAGTTTACCATTGATAAGTCGACTGCAAATGAGTTGTCAAAAACCTCTAAAATTTATGGTGTTGATAGCTCTGGCATAAAACAAGAGTTGATCGAAATCAGCAAAATGGAGGATCCAACATGATCCTTCGGCATAATAATTTATGCAAAAGTATTTTGCTAATTTTGTTGTCGGGTGGTTGCTTAAATATTGCTCTTGCTGGAGATTTACCTCCACCACCAAAAAATATTAATGAGATTAATCAACTTTTTAAATTATATCTGGATTTAGTCGTAAACCAATATTCAATTCAGCAAGTCGTACCTGTTATTGTTAAAAATGATGAGTACTTTATACAAAAGAAAAAGTTGATTGATGAGTTGGAAATTCAAATTCCTCAAGAGTTATTGGCCAACAACCAGACTACTTTAACCAATCAAGATGTTTTAACTTTGGGATTTAGTGGCGATGCGAGTGACTGGATATCTTTAGATAAATTAAAAGATGTGAGCTATGAGTATCAATCATCAAATCAATATTTTAAGCTTAATTTTCCACCCGCTTGGATGCCGACCCAAGTTTTAGGTAAAGACTCATGGTATAAGCCTGTCGTTGCTCAGTCGGGTATAGGGCTGCTCAATAACTATGATTTTTATACTTATAGACCACATCAGGGTGGTTCAACCAGCAGTTTATTTACAGAGCAGCGCTTTTTCTCACCGCTCGGTG